>NZ_JBSFEO010000036.1:0-132694 GCF_053594475.1 Embleya sp. NPDC001921 | reverse complement strand
TGGGTGACGGTGGCGGTGAGGTCGGCGGTGTCCTCCCCCGGGTATCCCAGGATGAAGTAGCCCTTGACGTGGATGCCGCGTTCCATCAGGCGGCGCGCCACCGCGAGGGTCATGACGGTGGTGATGCGTTTGTCCATCATCGTCAGGACCCGAATATCACAGTGCTCCGTGCGTAACTCCAGGCACACGGGTCAAGTGATCGGTTGTGTCACCGTAGTCCCGCTGGATGTGCCGGCGACCAACGGGTGCAACATCATTGGATTACTCGACAGCAAGATCCCAACAGTCTCGTGCCGAATCCCCAGAGAGGCCGTCCAGTCATCGCTCGGCAACGAAGGCCGTTGCAGCCGCCGGCGTTCGTGGTCAACGTCTTCGACGAAGGTGAGCAGCTCCCAACCGCCTTCGCAAGATCCCCGTCACGAATCGCCACGCATGGCACAGTGGTTCCGGACGAGACGGATCAGGGCGCGGCGAGACATCCGCCGTCGCGGATCAGCCGAGTTCCGCGGCCGGGCGCGTCATCGTGTCGCGGCGTACTCCGACCATCGTGCCGCAGCCGTCGAGAGGCTCTCCTTCCACGGGCGTGGGTCGTCCTGTGCGATCCGAGTCCACAGCCGCGCGCAGGCGCGCGCGAACACCACCACGCCGGTGGGCGAGGCGCTCGACCAGGCCGGCAGGTGTTCGAGAGCCCACGTGTCGGCCTCCGCGGGCGAGTGTCCCGCGTCCACCAGACGCGTCACGAGATAGGCGCCGTCCGCCCACGCCGGGCCAGCGGTCGGCCATGCCCAGTCGATCAACAGGGCGCGATCGTCCGTGACGAGGATGTTGTGGGGTGCGCAGTCCGTGTGGAGGAGCGTGTCGCCCGACAGCCATCGGCGGTCCGTCTTCTCCACGTAGTCTTTGAAGCGGTCGTCCAGTTGCTTGAGGGGAACGTCGGGGAGTGGGATCTCGGCGAGGGTTCGCAGGGTGTCGGCGACCAGGGGAAGGTCTGCGGAGCCGGTTGTGAAGTCCGCGTGTCGTCCTCGCACCGCCTCGAAGCCCAGCAGGTCCCAGTCGTCGGTATCGATGTGCCACAGCAGTCGGGGGGAGATCGTCGCGACGTAAGGGGCGATCAGGGCCTCGCGTTCCTGGGTACGTACCTGGAAATGCCCGCGTGGGATGCCTTTGACGAACACCTCGCCCGTGGGGACCCGCAGCGTGGCGGCGATCCCGGAGTTGACCCCGCCGGGCGCGGTGACCGCGCCCAGAACCACGCCCGAGCGGGCCTCGACGGCGTTGCGTACGGCGACGGGAAGGTCTTCCCAGTCGATCCGATCCATGGACAAGCGGATACTCCTCGAACCTGCGTCGGGGCGCCCCGAAGGGATCGGGGCGGCCCGACGGGTGAGCCGGTCGGTCAGTAGGGCTGATCGTCTCCGGCGTTGCACGAGCACATCGTGGACTCTACGATCTCGTCCAGGTCGCCCACGATCCGGATGTCCGGATCCAGGGGAGGTTCCTCCGGACGGGTCTCGATCTCAACCCACACGGTTTCCATGCCTTGTCACCCCCTTCCGTGCCGACAGTAGCTTTCGAGTGGTGCCTTCGCTTCCTGGTACTGCTTCGCCAGCGGGCGACAGGTGAAGCACGTGTCGGAGAGCCGGCATCCGGAGCAGCCACCGGTGCGAAGCATCAGGGAGTCCGCGATGGGACCGAGGCGGCGCAGTCCTTGGACGCCTTCCTTCATGAGGTCCACGGCGGGGTCGCGGCCGACCTTGCAGATGGAGGCGATTCCGTGGGGGTCGGCGTGGAAGAAGGTGTGGCCGGCGTTGCAGCCGCCGAACCGTTTGCGTTGTGTGCGGTAACCGGGTGATTGCTGGAGCAGGCTTTCGCCGCCTCCGTAGATGGTCGGTGCCATGTTCGTGTAGGTATGGCGGGGTGCCTCGAAGCTGTCCGCCAGTGCCTCCATGGCGGGGACCTCGTGGTCGTTGGTCGCGGTCACGATGATGTTCATCCGTAGGGGAAGTCCAGCTTCGTGGGCGGCGCTCACGCCTTTGAGGAAGGTCTTGTACGAGCCCTTGCGTTGCGTGGTGGCCTCGTAGGACGCGGCCGTCGCCCCATACACACTGACTGTGATCCGATAGGGGCGCATGGCCGTCAGTGCGCTGAGGATCTCCGTCCTCCACAGTCGCGACCCGTTGGTGGAGACGCTGATCATCATCCCGAAGCGATAGGCGAGCTCGTAGACGTCGAGAAAGCCCGGGTCGATCATCGCCTCCCCGCCGGTGAGCTGTATCCACAGCACTCCGGCGTCGCGCATGATCTCCAGCAACCGGACGCGATCCGGCCAGTCCAGCGCGTCGAACTTCTTCAACGCCAGATAGCACATGGGACAGTCGTAGTTGCAGCCCAAGTTCAGCTCGTAGGATGCGCGGCCGTACCCATAGGGCGACCGTTCCCGAACCATGACCGACGGGCACATCGCACCGGCTACATCCACGCCCCAGGCCTGCGACGCCACCGCCTCCAGCCACTCCGGGGCGTTCCCGCCGCATGCGGCCGCCGACTCCAACTCCTGGAACTTCGGCTCGGAGACGACCACCCCTCGGTCGTCGCCGGGACGCAGCACGAGGAATCCGTCCAGAAACTGACTCGCGATCAACTCGTACATGTCATCCCCTCGTTCACGCATTGATCCACGCCATCGCGCGGCAATGAACAGGCAGGGCACTCGGCCGATCACGCTCGACGACGGGCCGACGGACGCCCCGAACCCGAATCGACCCCGTCCACCCCAACACCCCCGCCCCCAGCCTCAAAGCCAGCCCTCCAGGACACCGCCCTCACCCCGCGAGGCTCGGCAGCGAATCGTGCTCGGCGAGCAGCCTCGCCTCCCGGACGGGCCCCATGCGGCCACCGAAGGCGGCACCGGACGCGGTGGGCCTTCGTGGCTCCAACCAACCTTCTCCCGTATCCGACTTCGCACGTCCACAATCGAAGGCCACGCCTGGGAAGCGGCACGGTGTATGCCCTTCCGACGACGCGAATGCGAGGTATCCGCAAGGTAGGAGCAACCCAAACCCGAGGACCAGTGGCCAACCCGGGGGCCATCATGACGTCATGAGATTCGGGGAACTGATCCGTGATCTACGATCCGCTCGAGGATGGTCCCAAGGGCGGCTGCGCGACGAACTCAACCGCGTCGCCGACGCCAACCTCTCCCGCGAATACATCTCACGCTGGGAGTGCGGAAAACGCTCTCCGGGACCCTTCTGGCGTCGCCACCTCGCCACCGTCCTCCAAGTACCGATGGCGGTCCTGGATGGAGACGAGGTGGATCGACGGCACTTCCTGACCAACGCCGCCACCACCGCCATCGCCCCGATCGTCGCCTCGGACCTTCTCTCCCTCGGATTCGCCGCCGCCATCGGAAACCGCCGCCCCGATGCCGACGCGTGGGAGAACCTCCTGACCATCTACGGCCGCGACTACATGTCCCTGGGTGCCGCCGACATCCAACGGCGCCTGACCGCGGACCTCGTGGTCGTCCAACAGCAACTCGAGCAACCCCACCTGTGGTCCGTCGCAGCCCGACTCATGACACTCTTCGGCAAGACCTTCCCCGGCCACGACGGCGCCAAGGCCGCCGCCTGGTACACCCACGCCGCCCGAGCCGCCGACCACTCCGGGAACGAAACCGCGCGCGTATGGGTCCGCGGCCGAGCCGCCATCGCCCTCGGCTACGAAGGAGCATCCCTCGGCCTCGCCGACATGTTCGCCGACCAGGCCATGGCCATCAGCGACAAACCCACCCTCGGCCGCCTCAACGCCCTCATGGGCAAGGCCCACACCGCCGCACTCCGCGCGGACCACGCCACCGCGTTGCGCCTGCTTGAGGACGGCCGCCGCGTCTTCGACGTCGCGGCCTCGGACGACCCGGAATCCGACTACGCCGTCCCCTGGTGGCGCTTCAACATCCTCATCTCCCTGCTCCTGGCCCGAATCGGCCACGAGGAAGGCGCCCTCGCCGCCCAGGAACAAGCCGCCGCGAACCTGCCCCCGTCCCTACCCCGCTTCGCCACCCATCTGGCGATGCACCAAGGACTGATGATCACCCGCGCCGGCAACGCAACCGAAGGCACCGCCCACGCCCGCGCAGCCCTCGACGAACTCCCACCGGAAAAGCACTCGTTGACCCTGCGCATGCTGATGCGCGAAATCGAACAACCGCCCCGGCAACCGTAGAAACCCGCTGCTCGCCCGCCGGACCCCACTTCCCAGACGTCACCCGCCACGCTCGCCCCGAACCGTTCGCACCCGACGGCGACTGAGGTGGCCACGAAGGTTCCGGACAGCGGGTCTACCTGGCCGACCCGCACAGCCCGCCGCGGCGCGGCGCCGACGAGAACACGAACGGACTGCCGCACCAGTAATGTCCAAAGGACACCGATACTCTCCTCGGCCAGGTCGCTCGCCAGACCCTCGACGATCGGGAGGTGAGCCGTTCGCGAGGCATCGGCGGTTGCCGCAGGTAGCCTGAACCGACCTACAGGGCTGAGCATTTCGGGAGGACCGATGGAACCGAGAAGCGCCAAAGCGGCCGGAAGAGACTTTCCCTACACCTCACGCACCACGTGTTACATCGAGGTACGCAACGACGGCTTCGTAACGCAAGGAGCCGGTGGCGAGACCTACAAACGTGCCTTGGCCGGAGAGTCCCGGTTGTTCGCGGTATGGCCCGGGCAGTGGTCGAGCGACCTCTTCGTGATCGACGACCTCGACGAGTACGCGCGGGCGCACGGCATCAAGCACGACGTGGAACGAACCGGGCTCGCCGAGCACGACCACGACATCCGCTGGGTCGAGGACGACCACGGACAGAACCCGCGCAGCCCCTATCTCGGGATCCGAGTATCACTGGACTGCGGCTGCTCCATTCACGATCTCGCCACCTTCGCCGTGCAGATGCGGGAGCAGCGGGGCTGGGAGCTCGCGACGAGCGGTGGCTGGGGAAGCAGCAGCACCGCGGAGGAAACCTGGTACTCGCTTCGCGTCCGACGCAAGAGCCTCGGCAGGTGACTCACCCGGCTTCGGACCAGTCACGTTGCCGGGCTCGATTCGGCGAGGCGCCGGTGCGGCCGGAGCCGTGCCTGCGAGGTTCTTCTCAGGGTGGAACGCGACGCGGGGCAAGCCGACTTCAGCGGCTGGTATCTTCAGGTCGCACCCACGTACCGGCCCACACCACCAGCCACCTCGGCGTCCGCTGAGCTCGAAGGCGCCAACTGACCAGCGGACTTGCGGCCGGCTCATCGGAAGTTGTGTCGGGGCACCGGCCTGACCGCATGACTCGCGGCAAAGGTCGGGCAAGGCACCAGGTCGTCGTGAGCGCCGCAGTTCGGCCGTACCAGGCTCATAGTCGCCCGGACGGCTGATTCCGCGTTCGGCCCCGCGGCACCGAGCACCGGGCGAGATGAGCTTCGGCGGCGGACAGTTGGCGCCCGCTCGAAGAGGAGCCGATCCTCGTCCCGTCGATGATCCTCGGCCCCGAAGCGGTCGACCCGAGAGATCTCGATGGGGTACGCACATATCTTGGGGCTGTCGTCACCGGTCCGGTGCACACCTCGGTCGCCTTCAACTGCGCCTACTTCGGTTACGACGTGCGGGTACCTGGCTATGTCGGTGGTCCGCTGGACCAGGATCGCATTCCTCGCCCGACCGGGAGCTCACCGCGTATGTCCGCCGTTTTCTCTCCCCCGGCCGGAACCGGAATGCGGCTTCTCGACGAGGCGGCACCACTGTCGCTTCCCCTGATGTTGGACGGCCGGTTGACTCGCCACACCGGAAGCCGTTCTACGTGCTGGCCCCCTCGACACTCACCGCCCCGCCCGCGCAGACCGCCTCCAGTCACATCGCGGCACGCATTGCCCCGACCACCGACGTCGAAGCCCTCCAAGCGATCGACATCGTCGTCCCCGACAGCGTCGCGGTCAACCGTGCCGGGGTCCGTATCGGCAAGGGCGCCGGATACTCCGACATCGAGTTCGCCCTGCTCACCGACGCCGGACTCATCAGCCCCTAGACACCGAAACACCCACCCCCTCTCGGACGGCCCTGCCTTGTCGGCCCCCGTGCACAACCGCCTCGATCCGTCCGGACATCTCGACGAACTCGGCAGCGGCAAGGAGGGACCAACCAGCCCGCAGCGAACCGTCCTCGATCGTGAAGCCGATCGAATCGCGACGCCACCACAGTCCGACCGTGGGACGCTTGCACTCGACAGCGTCCGAAGCGGCTCGGCAGACAGCATGGAGTGCGTTCGACCAGGGCAGGCCAGGCATCGCCCAACGCTTCTTCGACAGCTCGCTCCGGACCTCCGCCGAAGCCCGGGACCCGATCGGTGGCGGCGCCTGCAGACTGTCGTTCGCCGCGATCCAGTGCTACCCCACTCCCGGGCCACTCCCGGGTGCCGTTTCAGGAGCGCCGTCCGCCGATCGCCTCGTGGCTCGGGTCGAGGGCGACCGGTTCCTGCGGTGGCGGGGAGGGTGTGGGGGCGGTGGGCGAGGGAGGCACCTCTGCGGGGGACGAGGCCTTCGGCTGGACCCGATCCAGCAGGGGGCCGGTCATCAGGGTCGTCACCACCGCCATGATCACCATGATGGTGAACATGTCGCGGTCGAGGACGTGCAGGCTCAAACCGACATTGAGAATGATCAACTCGGTGAGTCCTCTGGCGTTGAGCAACACGCCCAACGTCCAGGACCGCCTGCGGTCCATACCGGTCAGGCGCGCCGCGGCCACCGCTCCCGCGAACTTGCCCGCGCAGGCGACGACGATCACCCCGAGGAGCACGAACAGGCCGGGAGCGCCGAGACCTCGAAGGTCCACGGACAGTCCGGTCACCGCGAAGAACACCGGCAGGAGCAGTCCCCCGGCGTGCTCGATGCGAGTGTGGGCGGCCTTCGCGACGGCTTCGCGGGGAACGATCACTCCGAACGCGAAGGCGCCGAACACCGCGTGCAATCCGATTTCCGAGGTCGCCCACGCGCACACCAACAGGCCGCACACCAACACGGCGTACACGGTGCCTTCGGCTCGCTCCCGGGGTGCGGTCAACCACCGGGCCAGCAGCGGGCGTACGACGAGAAGCAGGACCGCCGCGAACGCGAGCGTCCGGATCAGCATCCACACCAACGCTTGGGTATCGCCTGTCGTGACCACCGCGACGACGACGGCCAGAACGCACCAGGCGAGAAAGTCCTGGACGGCCGCGCACGCCAGGGCGATCGTCCCGAGCGCCCCGTCGCGCATGCGACGGTCGTTGATGATCCGGGCGAGGACCGGGAACGCGGTGATCGACATCGCGACCCCGATGAACAGCGCGAAGCCCAACAGTCCGCCCGCCGCGTCACCACCCATGTCCGCGTAGCGGTGGATCACGACGGCCAGACCGGCCCCCAACCCGAACGGCAGAGCCACGGAGGCAAGTGAAACGGCCGTCACCTGGCGGCCGCTTCCCCGCAGGGCGCCCAGGTTCAGGTCAAGGCCGATACCGAACATGAACAGCACCAGGCCGAGCTGCGCGAACGCCTGTAATACCGGGCGCACATCGCTGGGAAAGATGGCTTCGGTGACGTCGCCGGGAAGCAGTCCCAGCAGACTGGGCCCCAGGGCCAGACCGGCGACGATCTCACCGACGACGACCGGTTGCCCCATACGTCGCGCGAGCCGGCCGAACACGAAGGCGACGGAGGAGATCACGGCCAGGTTCAGAAGAACCATGGAGGTCATTTCCTCGACATCACGCGCAGCCGACACGAATCGCTCCCCCGTCAATCATTGGTTACCGGCCGACGACAGGACAGCGAGTCCACAGTGGGTCACGCGCTCGCAGCAAGCGTCGAGGAACACTCGCCCAAAGCCTCATGGCGTCCAAGGCCGGCACGGTTACCGCATCTTGGTTTACGACGCGACAACCAGCCGATTCCGGCTATGACGGCTGGAGTTGGCCCCGGCGAGGAAGCGAGCTGGGGAACGGAACCCGGGACGGACCGGCCGACATCCGTTCCGGGTGGGCGTGTTCGCTTCGACTGATTGAACCCCTCACCTCCCGGCCCCGGTTGGTAGGTAACTCTCGCGGGTCCACCCGTGCTCTTCACCGCGTGCAGTGCGGGGCCGTGCCCGCCGCCGGACAGGCCGAGCGGCGCACACGGCCGACCCCTCGCCACCCGAACGGCGAAGGCCCACCGAACCCTTGGTCGCCAAGGCAATCGGTATCGCGCTCGCGTACGTGCGCACGCCGCCGACTACGGGCCCGCGCGTCTCGTAATCCTCGGCACCAACGGTGTTGCGGGCGATGCCCGGCAACCACGGCAGTGCACTGTCCCGGTCCGGAGTGACGGTGCTTCGACGGCGCGAGGCATCCAGGAAGACCGCCGAGTTCGGACCCTCCGCTCCGGCCGAGGAGGCGGTGCGGCGGGACAGGCATTTGTTGACAGCGCACGGGCGTCGCTCGAAGCTGCCCCGAACGCCTCGGGTTCCTCGCGTACGCCCTCTCCCACACCTCGCGATCGCATCGCGGGGTGATGGTCACATCCCGTCGTGTACGGCGGGCCGCTGCGGTTCCCGGCGGCCGGAACCCACCGTTTCTCCCGTCGCTTTGGGCGGGCGGGGAGACATCGAGGCGGCGTCCCCGACCCGTTGCGCGCCGTCGATCGCCCGCTCACGCGGAAACCGGGGATCGCCCGGCCCATGGGGCAGCCCAAGTGCGCCCGCCGGCCACGTCGTTCGTCGCCGCCGAGCTCCCGGTAGACGGCGCCATCGCGGACGCGCGACGTCACCCCGATGTGGCGTCCGCGTGCGGGTCGCGGCGTGGTCAGGCCTTGGTCCACTGGGCCCAGGTCAGTGTCCAGCCGCTCCAGCCGTTGTCCGCGTCGATCACCTTCTCCGGCGAGTTGATCACCTCGACCACGTCGCCGACCAGCGAGTTCGCGTAGAACCATGCGCCCGGCTTGGCCGCGTCGCCGCCACCGACGACATCCTCCAGGCCGACACAGCCGTGGCTGGTGTTCAGCCGGCCGAACGGCGGGTTCGCCTTGTCCTTGAACCAGTGGTTGCCGTGCACGTAGGTGCCGCTCGTACTCAGCCGCATGCTGTGCGGGACGTCCGGGATGTCGTACGAGTCGGGGCCCAGGCCCACGCTCTGCCCGGACATCCGGATCGTGCCCTCCTTGGCCATGATCAGCATCTTTCCGTTGTAGGTGGTGAATTCGTCGCTGCCCAGGCTGGCCGGCAGCTTCTTGAGCAACGCACCGTCTCGGGTGACGGTGAGGGTGTGCGCCTTGCTGTCCGCGACGCTGGTCTGCGCGCGGCCGATGGTGAAGGTGACGGTCTTCTTCTGCTTGCCGTACACACCCGGGGAGGTCTGCTTGCCGTCCAGGTCCAGATGGAGGGTGACCTTGGTGCCGGGCTTCCAATACTTCTCCGGGCGGAAATCAAGTCGCGTGTCCTTGAACCAGTGGCCCTTGACCTCGACCGCGGGCTCCGAGGTGACCGTCACCGATCGGTTCACCAGTGCCTTGTCGGTGACCGCGGTGCCGAAGGTCAGCGACACGATCATGCCGACGCCGTAGGTTTCGTTCGCATCGATGTTGAAGTAGCCGTAGTTGGTGTTCGCCGGGGTGAGTGTGGTGAACGAGGACTGCATCGCCGACACCAGCCCGGCGGCGTCCGTGGCGGTCGCGGACACCGCGTACTTCATCCCGGTCTGCAGCGCCGCCGCCGGTGCCCAACTGGCCCCGTCCGGTGCGATGGTGCCCTCGACGGCCTTGCCCTCGGAGGACTTCACGGCAACCTCGGTCAGCTTCCCGACGGTCGCGGTGACCTTGAGCACACCGTCGGTGGCCACGCCCGTTGCGCCGTCCTGCGGGGTGATGGCGACCACCGCCTTGGACGTCTTCGGCGCGTCACCGCCGGGATCCTTGGCCCCGGCGGCGGACTTGCCACCGCCCGGGCCCTTGCCGCCCCCATCGTCCTTCGCATCTCCGCCGCTGCACGCGCCTGCGCCCAACAGGGCCACACACAGCGCCAGCGCCGGCAGCACGCGACGGGCGCGCCGTGCGGGAGACCTCCTCGGGCTCTCTCGGGTGGTGTTCGACATGCGCTCTCCTCGGTCGTGGTTCCCGAGGAAATGACAACCTCGGCCACCGAACACGTCACAGGCCCCGACATGACATGAATCACGGATCGAACCCGGAACCGGGCACGCCCGAACGACCGTGTCGGTAAAGGCGATTCCGCACCGGGATGGCTCCGAGGGCTCCGAGGGCTCCGAGGGCTCCGAGGGCTCCGAGGGCTCCGAGGGCTCCGAGTACTGCGAAGCGGACGAGGCGGGCCAGTCCGCACGACCAGGCACGCCGTCCATCCCGGTGATCACCGGAATGTCGTCGTACGCCGCGTCCCACCACGCCTGCTCGTCTTCGAAGCGGTCGACGGGGCCTGTGTCGGTCCGGACGCGATCCGGCAGGAACAGATCCCTGCGCACGCTCGCGATCGCCTCGCGCCACCGCGGATCCAGGCCGGGACCGACGCGGCCACGGTGTCCGCGAGCCATCGGGCATCCGCGAGCCGGTCGTGCTCGGTCACTTGCCGTCCTCGGGGTCGTCCTTCTTGTGCCGCCCCGGAATCCGGCTCCTCGCCGGCCGATCGCTCCGGGTCGCCGACGTTGCTCCGCCACACCACCCACGCGAGGTCCTGCCAATCGAGCATGTATCCGTGCCCGCTCTCCGCGTCGTTGCCTGGCGAGCAGTACAGCAGCGGCCGCGCCGGCGACGTGCGCCGGTTCGCCGATAACGGGACCGTCCCCAGCGGCGAAGTCGGCATTCGCCCCACGCAATGGGGCCGTTCCCGGGCCCGTATCCGGCCGGTGGACCGGATGGAAACGGCCGTCACCTCGGACAAGGTCGACATGGACGACGAGTCGGCGCGTCTGCTGCGGGGTGAGTAGCGGTGCCGCGGGCCTCTCGCCGCAGAGGCCAGGACCCCCAACGGCACGCCGACACGGTGCGGTTCGTGCTGTTCGAGGCCTGCCCGGCCCCGGGCTGACGTTCCCCCGGTTGCAGCGCGCGAGCGATCTGACACCGAGCCAGGTCCGCGCCGGCCTGGCTCGCCTGCGCGACATCATCGCCGAGCGCGGTTGGCCGCCGTTGATCCGGACGCGGACCGACGGTTGTCGACTCGGCGCCGCTTCGGGTGGAACATCATGATGTGCGGCGGCCCGACGCGGTTCCTTACAGTCCGAGTTCGGATTTGAACAGGTCTATTACTTCGTATCGACGGCGATCGACGTCGGCAACCATCGCGTCCGTCACGCCGGCGCCGGCGGCAATCCTGGAGTGCGTGTCGATAACAGCGTTCACAAGATCCCGAGCCGGTCCGGACACTTCCCTTCCGGAGAGAATCTCGATCTCGGCTGTCGCCGCAAGGAGGTTGGCGTCCTCCGAGCGGCTCCTTTGACCGGACAACGCCTGGGCGTAACTTGCGCTGATCGACCTCAGGTACTCGGCGTATACATGTCGCTTCGCATCGCCAAGCGAATCCGCCCGTTGCCACTTGCGGTTGCGCAATGCCTGTGCCTGCTGGAGAGCACCGCCGATCAAGACGCCCAACAAGGTCCCCATGACACCTACTACGACGGAGCCCATGACCACTCTCCTGGCATCCTGCCGGCCGCCGCTGAACTATGGGAGGCAGCCTAGTCCGCTGCTGGCGGGGGTGTCCTGGCGTCTGCGGTACGGACGGCGATCCGGCCGAACGTCGGCATGCCGAGGCTGACGGCAGTGGATCGACGCACCACTTCGCTGTCGAGCCGAACCAGCTTGTCATGGGCGCAGGCGACCCTGACGTGCAGACCGTCGCCCTCGCCCAGCCGTCCCTCCCGCTCCGCCTCGGCGACGATTGACGTCGCGCCTGCCGTGCAGGTCCCAGTACAGCGACGTCTCCTCGTACAGGTCCCCGTGCAGCGACGTCTCCTCGTAGCGGATGTCCCCCGCGTAGAGCGCGACGGCACCGTCGCGGTCGCCGGCGTTGACGGCCGCGTAGGCGCGGCGAAACGCCGTGAGATGCGGGGAGGGCGGCGTGATCAGGCGGGCGAAGTCGTCGATCGGCCGGTGTGTCGCCGCCGTGCGGGCGTACACCCCGGCGAGAGGGAGCGATCGACGTCGAGGGCCCCAGCAACGACGACCCGGTCGAGGCCGGCAACGACGACCCGGTCGAGGGGTGGACCCATACCCGGAGGGTGAGTGATCACCAACCGTGTGAAGTGCCCGCCGGGCGAAGGCTGCACGAGGAGGCCTTCGTGCGCGGCCGCCTCACCCCCGTGCACGGCGAGGGTTGTGGGTGCGGTCGGGGGGGTCCGTTTTCTCGGTCTCGCACCGGGCATGGGCATCGTGAAGGACAGCGTGCGGCGCCAACCGAGCGTTCGCCCGGCAGCCAGTGTTGGAGGTACCCCTGATGTTGAAGGCGATAGCGGATGTCTTCCGCGCCGTGGGCGGTGCGATCGCCACGGTGGTCAGCCTCCCCTTCCGGGCCGTCGGCCGCCTCTTCGGTGGGGCATCGGACAGCGCGCACGGCCGCCACTGACGGACAGATGGCCCGCGTTCGGACAGGTGGCCCGCGTTCCGGACGACGGCCACGAGGTGCGGCCGGTGTTCGTCCCGGGCACCTTCCTGGACTGTCGGCGGTATCCGGACGATACTGGCGGCAATCACGTCCAGTGTCGGGTCGACTCCCGTCCGTTCGCCCAGGGCCGTGAGGAAGCGGGGCCGTGGTGGCTGCTCGACCGCGTGAGGAACTCCTGGCGGCGGCGTTCGTCGATCTCGCCGACACCCTGGTCCGCGACTTCGACGTCATCAACTTCCTGCACAGCCTCGCCGAACACTGCGCCGAGTTCCTCGACGTCGCCGCGGCCGGGGTCATGCTCGCCACCCCCGAGGGCCGGGTCGTGGAGGCCGCCGCCTCGGACGAGCGCACCCGCACCCTGGAACTCGCGAGCATCGAATGGGACGAGGGACCGTGCCGGGACTGCTGCCACACCGGCGCCCCCGTCTCCGACGTCTCCCTGAACACCGATACCGCGCACGCCCGTTGGCCGCGCTTCACACCGCACGCCCTGGCCATGGGCTTCACCTCCGTGGTCGCCGCCCCGCTGCGCCTGCACGAGACCACGATCGGCGCCCTCAACCTCTTCCGCGACCGCACCGGCCCCCTCGACCAGGCCCAACTACGCCTGGGCCAGGCCCTGGCCGACACCGCCACCATCGGCGTGCTCCAACACCGCGCCGTACACGAGCAGATGACCGTGGCCACCCAACTCCAGGCCACCCTGGACAGCCGGATCGTCGTGGAGCAGGCCAACGGGTTCCTCGCCCACCGCCGCGACATCGGCGTCGACGAGGCCTTCCAGCTCCTGCGCGCCCACTCGCGCGAGCACGGCGTCCGGCTCACCGACGTCGCCCGGCAGGTCCTCGACGGCACCGCCGACCCCACACTCCTGGGCACCGATGCCTGACACCACGCCGGGCGGTGTGACCGCCTTCAGGCAACGGGGTCGGGCGTGACATCGGTACCGCAGCGCGCGATGGCCCGATACCTACGCGCCCAGGAGGCGAGAGCCGGGCCGGACCTGCCCCCACTCCCGCTCACCGAGTGCGCCGACGCCCTGGGCCTGGACGGCCTGGCGTTCCTGGTCGCCCCGGGCGGGCCGCCCCCGGAACTCCTGCAATCCTGCGGCACCCGCACCGCACCGCTGGAGGATCTTCAGCTCACCCAGGGCCAGGGACCCACCACCGACGCCGCCCGCGGCACGCGGTTCCTCGGCGTCGACCTGCCCACCGTCCCGGACGAACGTTGGCCGGGTCTGCTCCCCGCCGTCCTGGACCTGGGCGTGCACGCGATCTTCGCGTTCCCCTTGCGCGTGGGCGTCATCGTCCTGGGCGTCCTCACCGGCCACCGCACCGCCCCCGGCCCGATGCCCCCGACCGCCTCACCGACGCGTTCGTCCTGGCGGGCTCGCTGTCCTCGCTCCTGATCGGCCTGGCCGCCCATCCCGACGCGCCCACCGCGCTCCTCGCGGAGGGCCGGGGACTGCACTTCGCCGAGGTCCACCAGGCCACCGGCATGCTCAGCGCCCAACTCGGGATCACACCCGCCCAGGCCCTGGTCCGCCTCCGCGCCCACGCATTCGGCCACGACACACCCCTGTTGGACACGGCCCGCGACGTACTGCGCCGCCGACTCCGCCTGGACATCGAGGACGACGGGGACGGCACCACCGCGAGTACACCGACGGGCGGACCGTAGGAGGCGACCGCCCGAATCCATCCGGCCCATCCGACGAGCACAGACATCGGCGCGATCACCCGAACCGCCCCCCGCGTCGACGGCTTCGAGGTCCTGTCCGCGGCGCGGATCGGAGCGTGGGCCGGTCATCCGGTCCTCTCCGTCGACGGACACGTCCTCGGCGGCTTCTACGTCGTCGACATCCACCGGCGTTCTTTCACCGCCGCGCAGCTCCAAGCCCTGCAGACCGTGGCCCGCGCGGCGTCCTCCGAGATCGCGCTGCGCCAGGCGCTCGCCCAGGCCCGCGAGGCCGGCCGGGCCTCCGCCGCACTGGCCCGCACCCTCCAGGACAACCTGCTCCCGCCACGCCTGCCCACCGTTCCGGGCCTGGACGCCGCCGCGGTGTACCTGGCCGCGGACATCACCGGCACGGACGTGGTCGGGGACTTCTACGACCTCTTCCACACCCGCGGCAATAGCTGGTGCGCCGTCATGGGAGACGTGTGCGGCAAGGGCATCGAAGCCGCGAAGATCACCGCCCTGGCCCACTACACGATCCGCACCGAGGCCACCCAACACCCCGCACCCGCCAAAGTCCTCCACCGCCTGCACCGGGCACTGGTCGAACAACGCACCGACGACCGCTTCCTCAGCGCGGCCCTCGCCATCTTGCGCCCGCGCCCGGACGGCATCACCGGCCGCCTCTCCAGCGCCGGCCACCCACCCGCGCTGATCCGCCGCACCGACGGCACCGTCGAGGAGATCACCTGCCCCGGCACCCTCATCGGCGCCTTCATCGACAACGTCCGCCTGACCGAGAGGCCCTTCCACCTCCACCCCGGCGACGCCCTGCTCCTGTACACCGACGGCATCACCGAGGCCCGCGCCGGACGCGGACAGCCCATGTTCGGCGAAGTCCGCCTCGCGGCCACCCTCGCCGACACCCGCGACCTGGATTCCGCCGCGACCGTCGCACACCTCGCGGGCGCCGGCGCCGACCACGCCCGGGGCCACGCCTGCGACGACACCGCCCTGATGCTCCTGCGCGCGCCCTCGAACCCGTGACCACCGGCGAAGATCCCCAGCCGCGGCGGCGGAACCCGACGCCGTACCGGACCTCACCGGCACCGGCGCCGATCACGGCTCGTCGCGTGGCCCGAGCGCTGGAAGAAGACCCGGAACGAGAGCGCTGCCGGCCGTGTCGACGCCGACAACCGCGGCTGGTCCCCCTCCGTCAACGCCACACACCAGGGCGACAACGACAGCGCGCACCGGTCGTTCCATCCGGACGAATTCGCCCCGCCGCCGGGCCCGGGGCGCGTCGTGTCGAAGGAGGAGACCGAGGAGGTGCCCGGCGACACCGTGAAGAGCACGTGACGCCGAGGCGAGGAACAGGGCGGGACATCCGGCGACAAGGGCACGCACGACCGCGGCCCCCAGGGGCCCTCCCGCCGTCCCAGCGGGGGCGAGGACGCCTCCGCGACCACCGGCATCGACCCCCAGGACGCGGACTCCTCCGACCCGCGCTCCCCCCGCCGCGCCTGAGCCACGCCCGCCGCGACGGGTCTGCCGATCAGTCGCAGATTCGGCCGGTGTCCGGCCGGTGCGGTGACCGGTGCTCCTACCGCACGAAAAGGGGCGTTGCTGATGATCGAGCCGGCGGACATCCGCGAGTGGCGTGGCAGCGACGTCGTCGACCCGCGCGGGCACAAGATCGGCGTGTTGGAGGCGGTCTACGTCGACACCGGCACCGACCTCCCCGCGATGGCCACGGTGCAGGTCGGGCTGCCGTCCCGACACCGGCTGGTGTTCGTGCCTCTGGACGGCGCCGTCGTCGGTCCCGACTACGTCAAGGTCGCCTTCGACAAACCGTTGGTGAAGAAGGGCCCCGCGATCGGCACCGCCGACGTGCTCCCCGCCGAGGACGAGGAGGCAGTCTTCACCCACTTCGGCCTCCCCTACCACCCGGGCGCCGCCGGCGAACGGCAACTCGCCCGCCGCCGAACCCCGCCCCAACGAATTCCCGGAAGGCGACAATGGCGCTCTTCCTCGCCTTGGTCCTCGTCGCGATCGTCCTCGGCCTCATCGGCGCCGTCGGCGACGGACTGGGCTACCTGCCTGATCATCGGCATCGCAGTCCTCGTCGTCGCCCTTGGTGTACGCCGCGGTGCGCTGGCGCCGCGCCGGCCGACGCCCCACCCGCTGACCGGGCCCCGGCGCCGGACAAGGCGACGACGACCGATGGATCGCCCGGTCACCTCCGGAGCGCCGGTCGCCTTCGTGGTGTGGCCGGACGAGGTCGAGGCCGCCGCGCCGACCTCGATCGGCCGCCGGCTCACCGGGGTCGTCCCCCGCCCGCGTACCGGCCACCATCGCGTCGGGGCCGACTTCGCCGTCCTCCGCCGACCCTGGGCACCCGCCCCACCGCCGCCCGGGGGCGCGCGAGCCGAACGCGCCCACCTGAGATGGCGGCCCACCGGTCGGGGACCGTACGGGTTCGAGGCGTCGATCCGGTCCGACCGCCAAAGGCCGACCTGCACCCGCCCACGTGCGACGGCGCTGCTCCGAGGGAGTGGAATCGTGGCGTGCCGATGCCGTGCGGTTCGCGATGGTGACGTGTATCCGCCAAGGTTCGCCAATGGGAATCGCTGCGGAAGCCGACGACCGGCTCATCTCGGTGCGCATTCATTGCGACGGACGGAACGGGGAGTGCTCGACATCCTTCGAGCACGAGCATCCCCATACGGACCCGATCCCCGACCCGACGACCGGGCGCGGCGACGACCCGGCGTGGGCGCCGCTGAAGCAGCAGGCCACGCAGGCGCAACGGCTCGCCGAGAAACAGGGTTGGCGCATCGACGGCCACGGTGAGTTCTGCCCGCCGTGCGCACCTCACGTCGACGAAGACGACGACTTCGACGACGAGGAGTGGTGGCGGCGCGCGGACGAGGAGTGACCCGTCCTCGGTTTCGCCGGCTGCCGCGCGGGGGTCCTCGCGTTTGTCGGCCCGCACCCTACGCAGCCTCGACGGGTCCCGGACGTCCTCGGCCGAACGCGCCCGGCCACCGGGCACGCGAAGCGGGAGGTGCGCAACGCGGTTCCGGGCAGCCTCCACGGCGGCCCTGATCCGACCGGTGGTTCGATGCCGGACATCGGGGGCGTGGGCAACCAGGCGGCGCCCCGCACACAACCCGAAGGTCCCCAAGAGCAGGCCGCGCGAGATCCCCGACGAGCGGTGGACTGCGATCTTCGGGGCCCTGCGCTCCAACCGCGACCGGGCACTCCTGAGCCTGGACATCAGCAACGCGGCTCGGGCCGGCGAACTCCTCGGCGTCCGGGCCGCCGATCTGGACTGGGGCGACCAGCTGGTGAAGGTCAGCCGCAAAGGCAGCGACGACTTCCAGTGGCTGCCCGCCGGCCCGGACGCGTTCGTCTGGCTCCGCCTCTACCTGGCCGAGCCGGGTCCGCCGGAGCCGAACGCCGGCGGTGCTGTTCGGCGGCCTTCCCCCTCAGCCGCGTACGGATGAGCGCGGACAGGTTCTGGTGCGCTGACGGATGTCGCCCGGCCGCAGTTGCGGCTGCAGTGGGCGGTTCGGACCGGACGTACGCGCAGTCGACGGCGGCTCTGCCGGACGTGGAAAAGCCTTCGACCGTCCGCACGCCGATCAGGCACGCTCCCTGGCATGACCACGCCGTCCTTCGTTCCCGGGCTGGAACTCTCCCTCCGCTTCTACCTCGAAGCCGTACGGCCTCTCCTGGACGAGGCCGCCCCCGGGATCGCGCACTCCGCCGCCCGCCTCGGCAGCGGTTCGGAAGTCCTCGGGTTCGACACCGACCGCTCCGCCGACCACGAGTGGGGACCCCGCCTGCAGATCCACCTGCACCCGCGGGACGTCGCCCGCCACGGCGCGAGAATCACGGCACTGCTCTCCCAACGCCTGCCGAAGACCTTCCTCGGCTACCCGACGCACTTCGCCGCCACCGGCGACGCGGACATCCGCGTCATGCAGGCAACCGACGGACCGGTCCACCACCGCGTCGAAGTCACCGACCCGGGGGCCTGGTTCACCGCACAACTGGGCTTCGACCCGCGTACGGACGTCACCCCGGCGGACTGGCTCGCCACCCCCACCCAGCTCCTCGCCGAGGTCACCGCCGGCGCCGTCTTCCACGACGGACTCGGTCAACTGGCACCAGCCCGCGCCAACCTCGCCTGGTACCCCCACGACCTCTGGCTCCACCTGCTCGCCTGCCAGTGGCAGCGCATCTCCCAGGAGGAGGCCTTCGTCGGCCGCTGCGGCGAAGTCGGCGACGAACTCGGCTCAGCCGTCGTCGCGGCCCGGCTGGTGCGCGATCTGATGCGGCTCTGCCTGCTCATGGAGCGCCGCTACCCGCCCTACGGCAAGTGGCTCGGCAGCGCCTTCGCCCGCACTCCCCGGGCACCCGCCCTCACCCCGGTCCTCACCGCGGTCCTCGCCGCCACCGACTGGCACACCCGTGAGCACCACTTGGCCCGCGCCTACGAGACCGTCGCGGCCGTACACAACGAGCTCGGCCTCACCGACCCTGTCGACCCCGCCCCACGGCCCTACCACAGCAGGCCGTTTCGGGTCCTGCACGCCGAGCGTTTCACCGCGGCGCTGCGGACCCGCATCACCGACCCGGGGATCGGTTCCCTGCCCACGATCGGCACCGTCGACCAGTTCGTCGACAGCACCGACGTGCTCAGCCGTCCGGAACTGACGCGCGCCGCCACGCGCGCAACGATCCCGCCGCCCGAGAACTCCGTCTCGAGCGGCTAAAGGGAGAAGACGAAGCGGCCCGAGAATCGGGGACGTTGGTCTGTACGCGGCCGGGGATCCAAGGCCGCCGATAGCCGCCGGGCCGGCCCCTGCGCTACACGCCGCACGACTTCCGAAGGATCTTCGCGACCGAAGCCGTGGCCGGCGGACTGCCCGTCCACATCGCGGCCCGCGTCCTCGGCCACGCCTCGCTGACCACCACGGAGGCCTACGTCGCCGTATTCCAGAGGACCTGATCCGCTCCTACCGAGCCTTCCTGGACCAGCGCAGGTCCGTCCGCCCGGCGGAGGAGTACCGCGAGCCCGCCGACGAGGAATGGCGCGAGTTCCAGCAGCACTTCCACACCCGCAAGCTCGAACCGGGCGACTGCGCACGCCCCTACGGAACCCCCTGCCGACGCGCGCACTCCTGCTTAACCGAACTGACGTTGATCAGGTCTTCTGGGCCCGAGAATCGGGCTGGTAACAGAGCGTGGCAGTAGTTGATCGCCTTGACTCGGAGGCCTGGCGCGTCGCGGGTGAGCCTGGAATCAGACGGAGTCGACCAGGTGGCGTGAAGGCCCGTAGCCGATCTTCCAGCTCGCGCAGTAGCCGATGAGCCCGTCTGTGGTGCAGCGGACTGCGATGCTGACCCAGCGGACGTCCGAGGTCGGGCCGTCGTCGTAGAAGGTGAAGCCGACTGCGGTCTCGAACTCGTCCGAGCCGCATGTGCACTCGACGAAGTACCGGGCTTCGGCTTCTTCTTCCGTGGTCGGCCAGTACTGCTCGCCGTCCAGCATGTAGACGGTCTGGTCGCAACTGACGCAAGTGCGCCGCACGCATGTGGACGATTCATCGGTTTCAAGGACGAAGACCTGGCCTGTGCAGTGGCCGCAGCGTGCCGCTACCACTTGGTGTGCCGTGTACTCGTGTGGATCTGCGCCGAAGTAGGTGACCAGATCCTCGAGGTCGTCCCCTGTCCATCGGTCGTTGACTGTCCTGAGCGCCATGAGAGCACGGTAGCGGGCGGTCTCCGGATCGCCGGCGGCCGGGATGCCGGGCAGCGCATCATGCTGTGCCTCTGCTTGAGCGTCCAGCGGATCGGTGGATATCGGGCATGCCAAGGCTGACGACGGTCGTGCGGGAGGCCGCGTCCCTCATGGCCGGGAGCTTCTGGTCGGCGGCGGCGAGGGTGGTCTCGATTGCGGCGACCTCGCCGAGCCGGCCTTGTTGCTTCGCTTCGGTGAGGCGGTCGATCAGGTTGGCGTGGATCTCTTCGAGCCGGTGCCTTTGAGCTGGGTCAACCCGCGGGAGCGGACATATCACGCAGGCGTTTTCATGCGCGCAAGGGGTTCCGTAGTCGCGGCCGCAGACTCCGAGCGCGACCTTCCGCAGCTCGAAATGGGCGAGGAACTCGGCCCACTCGGCGGCGGTGAGGTCGCGGTATTCCTCGCTGGGCCGCTCCGCCCGGCGGCGCGATGAACGCCCGGTGGAGGGTGATCACGTCCCCGGGATCGATCGCCGCATAGCCCATCGTGGTGTCGAGCAGGGCATGCCCGCAGACCTTGGCGGCGATGTGGGGCGGGAGGCCGGAGCGGAGCGCATCGGTGACGAAGATTCTGCGGAAGTCGTGCGGCCGCCATTCGAGCGGCTCGCCGGCGATGGTGATGTGTGCCGCGATGCAGGAACTCGCTTACTGCGGCGACCTCGACACCGTGCTCGTCAAGAAGCGCGAACGGGCGCAACGGATCGCTCGTTTCCGCGACCCGGCCCACCCGTTCGACCCTCAACTCCGCGACATTGCTGATCCCCACGTCCGCCATCCGATCCTCCGCGTGCCGACGAACTCAACGACACGCGATGACAGCAGATCCAGCCCGATACCCGCACTGACAATCAGGAACACCACGGCAGTTCACCCGGCTGCGGCACCCCGGCTCAGACGACACGCGGAACCCGGCCCCTACCCCCGATAGTTCGGTCAACGGGGCGTCGGATGCCCGATGCTGCAGGTCTCACCACACCGGACATGTACCAACTCGGATCCGGAAATTGGATTATTGCGACCGGGCGGAGCTTCGACGGGCAAGCCGGATCCGATGAAACGCGTCACTGGTATGACGTCGAGGACGTCTGGTTCGAGATCTGCAACATGTCCGACGCCTACTGGGAGGACTATAGCCGCGCCTACAGTTGCGTCAGAATGCGCAAAGTAGCCTCGTAGAAGGCTCTGGTCTCGCGGATCATCCGAGCGGCGAGGCGACACCGGCCGATTACCGCCCGAGAAGAGACGATCCGACCAGCTCCGCCGGCCCACTGTAATCCCCGATTACACAGCAGATCGCCCGTTTCGCTGGTCACTGCTCCGACCAAGCCTCCGACAACGGCTCACCGAGCCTGGCCTCCGGTGACGAATCGGTCCAGGCCCCGGGCAACGCCTTGACGTCGAGATCGCCGTCCATCCGCACCCGTTCCCAAGACTCGTCCCGGTCACGCCCGCGGCCCCGTCCAAGGGCGTGGCCCCGGTCGCCGGACCTGCTCGCAACGCACGCCGGGCCCGACGACGTCGGACACCCGAAGACGGCCGGTCCTGCGATCGGACGGTGTGGCCGACCCAGGCACGCCATCGGTGCCACCAGCGACACGATCGCACGGCGTCCGGGCCGTGTCCGGGCGGTGTTCGGGTGTGGCCCCAGCGTCCCCGTCGACTCGTCGCGGCCGGACGTCCCGCCCGCCCGCCGACAACTGAAGGAACCGTGCGAGCGCTGCCCCCACTTCGCCGAGATCAACCACCGCGGCTGGGCATGGATCGGCAATGGATCGGCGTCGGCGTTCGCACTCGGCGTCTACTGATTCGTCGCCACCCTGCGGGACGACGCGAACATCGGCCGCATCCTCGCCGCCTACAGCGGCGTGTTCATCGCCGGGTCGATCGCCTGGGCTGGGGCATGGCCCTGGACGGCCGCCGCCCCGACGGCTACGACGTCACCGGAGCCCTGATCAGCCCGACCGGCGTGGCGGTGATCATGTACGCCCCGCGCGGCACCTGAGGACCGCACGCCACAGCTCGGGCGCGGCTCGGTCGGGTGCGGCGCAGCGCCGCCCAAGTACCCCACCCAGCCTCGGACTCCACCGCGTCCCAGGTTCCGGGCCGGGCTGCGCCGCGCCACCCGTTGCGGGAAGGAGCGCTACCCGGGCGCGCCCCTTCGCGCGCGGGGGGTCATCGGCGTGAGCGTGCCCGAGCACGGCCGCGGGCCCACCACAACATCAGCGCGGCCAGCGTCCAACACGCCGCGAGGCGGGTGACCGACGCCGTCACGCCGGAGGACACCGACAAGGGTGTACCGAGCAGCACGGTGAGCCCCGTGATGCCGACGATGGGACCGACCCCGTACCACAGGACGGCCATCGGCGGACCGAACTCCGCGAGCGCCGGGTGGGACAGCATCCACACCGGAGCCGGAGGACGGTACGCGCCGACCAGTCCCGCCGCGACCAGGACCGGTGCCGACGCGAGCACCACCAGCGGCGCCCCGGGGTGGGCGAGCACCATCACGGGCAACGCCATCAGGCAGCCCGACAACACCAGCGACACCATCGGGACCAGCGCGTGTTCGAGAGCCACGCGCTCGAACGGCCGCGGCAACCACGCGGCGCGGCGCACGTCGTCGCCGTCGAGCCGGGCAGGCTCCAAAAGCGCCGTCGCGGCAAAGTACCCCAGGAACGCCGCAGCGGCCGTGAGCAGGGTCGCCGCGGTCCCCGCGGCCTCCACCGCCGCGGTCGCGGTCGCGCCCGAAAGCGCCAGGAGCACCACCATCAGACCTACGCGTCGCGGTGCCGCGAGCAGGGCCACACAGTCGCGCCAGACGATCAGCAGGGCGGCCCGACGCGGTGCGCGCAGTCGGGCGGCCCATCGCTGTGTCCGCCCCGGCCGGCGCGTGCCCGCCGCCCTGGCCGCGGACAGCCTGGCGGCCCGCAGGTCCAATGCCCAAATTCCGGCCAGGGCCCCCGCGGATGCCTGTGCGCGTGTCCGGAGTTCGGCGGCGGGGATACTCGCGACCAGTCGCGGAACCGCCACGAGAGCGGCCGACACGGCGAGCACCGTCAGCGCGAGCGCGACCGGCCACAGCGGTACCGGCTCACCTGCGGCGGCGAGCACCGGCTGGGATGCCCACCCCCACGGGCCGGACCACAGTTCGACGGTCTCCAGGGTCCTCCAGCGGTGCCCCCGAGCGGCTGCGGCGACCTGAACCGTACCGACGGCGAGCACGAACACCAGGGCGGGACCGAGCCGGTGCAGCCGATCGACTGCCGATCGTGAACGCTCGACCGCCACCGCGCCGGTCACCGCGAGCACCGCGACGCCCGCACCGAACATCGCGAACGCCAGGAACCCGACGCCGACACCTCCCAGACCGGCGGCGGCGATCACCAACGCGCCGGCCAGTCCCGCCAGGACCGCCGCCAGAATCCAGATGCCCGCGGACAGCGCGAACCAGGGCAGCAGCACCGCGCCCCGGCGCACCGGAAGCGCAAGCAACCAGTCCACCTCGGCGCGGGGCGGCGTCACCGGACCGCGCCACGATGCGTCCCACGCGGCGAGGAGCAGGGCAGTGAACGCGACGAGGACCAGGACCGAGGGCAGCACCGCCGCCGACACGTCGGCGTGCGCCGCGAGCGGCCGTCCGCGACGTACGCCGTGGATCGCACCGGCCACGTACACGCCGTACCAGCTCGCCGGCACGAGCAGGACGACGTACGCCGCGTACCCGAATCGGCGCATCCTGTCCGCCCCGCGCCGGGTCCGCAACCACGCGATCGTCCGGCGCGTGGGGTCCGCGCGAGACGGCGCCTTCGGGGCGGCCTCGACGCCGGGCGCGGTACGGCTCACCGGTGCGGCTTCGCCGGCAGGTCGTCGGGTGTGCACTCCGCGACCACCCGGCCGTCCTCCAGCGTCAGCACGCGGTCGGCCACCGCCCGTGCGAGCTCTCGGTGATGAGTCGCGAAGAGGATCGTGGTGCCCCGGGTCCCCTCGGCGCGCAACCGGTCCGCGAGGCGATCCCGCGCGGTGGGATCCAGCCGCTGCTCGGGCTCGTCGAGCACGAGCAGATCTCGCGGACGCACCCACGCCGCCGCGAGCAGCATGGCCTGTGTCTGCCCGGAGGACAGCGAACCGGGCAGCGCGTCCGCGTGTTCCAGCAGACGTTGCTCGTCCAGACACCGCTCGATCACGGCCTCGGAGTCCGCGACACCGTGCGCCACCGCGACCAACTCCAGGTGCTGTCGGACCGTCAGATCCGGATAGCAACTGAGCGCTTCTCCGACCACCGCGACCCGAGATCGCACCCGCGAGTCGTCCTCGCTCATGGGCAGCCCGTCGAATCGGATCGAACCGGTCGTCGGCCGGTCACGTCCGCACGCCAGGCGCAGCAGCGTCGACTTGCCCGATCCGTTCGATCCCATCAAGGCCACCCGCTCGCCGCGGGTCACCTGGAGATCCAGGGGCTTCAACGCCTCCCGCCCACCGAAACGACGGCTCACACCCACCAGCGTCAACAAGACTTCCCCGCCCCCGCGATCGCGTTCCCCGGCCCCTCGGCATCGGACTCGGCCGGTCCCTCGGAACACCGGAATCGGCCACGGCCCGAGAGCCCTTCCCAACCCACCCTACGTGCCGGCATTCGCCCCCGTCCGCGCAAGGTGCCGCGTACAGGGCTTGCCCGCCTGTCCGGCCGGCCGCATGGTGCCCGAGCCACTCGGGCCGGTTTCGCCAAGAGAAATCCCGGGCGATTCCTTCGCGGATTCCTCACGGGAAACGTGCGTGTCGATCGTGGGCGCGGTCGCCGCGATCACCACCCGCCCGGCACCGGTGGCGCCGGGGTGGGACCGCCGTGTCTCACTCGGGGGTGCAACTCGGTCACCGGGGGCCGCGCGAAGCGTGAACCGCCCGCGCCGAGGGGCGGGTTGGTGCGGCCACCCCGGCTGCCTCGCCGCAGCCGGTGGCCCAACTGTCCGCCGGGACGGGGATTACCGCCCGGACACCGCGCTTGCTCGGGTGATCGCGGATGGCTCGTGAGGACGTGCCTTGTCGGCCAGGACGATCTCGGGTCGATTCCTGGGTCACCCGAGCGGGCACGACCGTGCCCATCTGAGTACGGGTACTCAGGCGGATCCAACCGGCCGGCTTCACCATACAGATGACGACACCGGTTCCCAGGACAAGAGCATGGCGACTGCGCTCACTGGCACCACCCATCTTCGGCGAATCCACGATTGGCGGGCAGACAACTCCCACACCTCGCCGAGACTTCAATCATTGACTGGCATTCACCGAGATCAATCGCAAGGACCACAATGCCTGCAGGCGCTCCGCGAAACCCCGCTACGGTAAACGACAAGCATTCCGCACTGAACCCCACACACGTTGCCGAGATCGTCCCCGTCAGGTCTACCGAGGATATCTGTGCCGCCGTCGAGGAGGCGACACGTACAGGACGAGGGGTGGCTATATGCGGAGGCCGCCATGCCATGGGCGGGCAGCAATTTTCCAGCAACGACATACTTGTCGACACCGCAGAATTCAACAGCGTTGTCTCTCTGGATGCCGAACGTGGCCTGGTCGAGGTAAATTCCGGAATCCAGTGGCAAGAGTTGCATGAATGGCTCCTGGCGAATCAGACCGGAGTCGAGAAGGTATGGACGTTCCGGCAGAAGCAGACAGGCGCCAACCGGCTGAGCATCGGTGGTTGCCTCGCGGCGAACGTACACGGCCGCGGCTTGACTCTGCCTCCGTTCGTCAGCGACGTCGAGAGCTTCACCATTGTCGGTTCGCAAGGTGAGGTGAAGCGGTGCAGCCGTGAGGAGAACGCAGACCTGTTCGCCCTCGCTATCGGCGGGTACGGTCTTTTCGGCGTCATAGGGAACGTGACGCTGCGTCTCACGGAGCGGTACAAGGTGCGCCGCGTGGTGGAGATTGGTCGAATCGACGATCTGCAGGAATCGTTTGACCGGCGCATCGCCGAGGGCTTCACGTACGGGGACTTCCAGTTCGACATCGACCCGGTCGCGGATACATTTCTGCAGCGCGGCGTGTTCTCGTGCTACCAGCCGATCGGCAGTGATGCGGACATTCCCGAGGATCAGCGCATTCTAACTCCCGATGACTGGCGTCGCCTGTTGCTGCTTGCCCATACGGATAAGTCGGCGGCATTCGATCACTATGCCAAGCACTACCTGGCCACTTCGGGTCAGGTTTATTGGTCCGACGGCCATCAATTCGCCACGTACATTGACGACTACCACCTCGCGGTCGACGAGGTACTCGGCCATCGGGGCTCCGAGGTTATTACCGAAATCTTCGTTCCCCGCTCTCGACTCACCGAATACCTGGCAGCAGCCGCTGACTACCTGCGTAGCAACAACGTCGAGCTCATCTACGGCACCATACGGCTTGTCCAGCGCGACGATGAAACCTTCCTCGCCTGGGCCCGCTCCGACTACGCGTGCATCATCTTCAATCTCCACGTGCGCCATGACGCCACGGGGCACGAAGAGGCCGGCACGGCATTCCGTGGCCTGATCGACCTGGCCATCACGCACAACGGTAGCTTCTACCTCACCTACCATCGGCACGCGACTCGCGAGCAGATAGAAGTTTGCCACCCGAAGTTCAGCGAATTCCTGACCCTCAAACGCGCCCACGACCCGCAGGAACGCTTCACCAGCGACTGGTACCGTCACCACAGGGACCTTTTCGAAACGGCACAAACATGGTGACCGTTTCCGCGACGGCTCTGGTCGTTGCAGGAGGGCAGCTACTCGTCGGGCAGGATCCGACATGGCGCCCGCTGGTCGGTCCGCAGGCACAGGCATTCCTGCGGGCTGCCCTGGGGAACGCCGCATTCCCATGGAATTTGCTTGCTGCCGCGACGCGATGGAGAATTACACGAGGCCCCTTGCACGGGCTGGAGCGTATCTTTCTCCCCGGGCTCTTTACGCACCAAGCGCTGCGCAAGCAGTTGCTGCGGGAGTGGACACGCCAAGCCATTTCTGAAGGGGTGGAGCAAGTCGTAGTTCTGGGTTCAGGGCTCGATACGCTCTCTCTGGAGCTCTCCGAGGTATTTCCCGGTACCCGCTTTATCGAATTCGACCGTGGCCCGTCTTTGAATCTCAAGCGGTCAGCGTATGAGCGCTACGGTGGCGGCCTGAAGAGCAATCATGCGCTGGTCGAGGGCGACCTCACGCGCGGCGGGGTCGAGGATCAGTTGTCACGTTGCCCACTGTATGTTCGGCAAGCGCGGACATTGTTCGTTGTCGAAGGTGTGTTGATGTACCTGGAAGCAGAAGAGGTCACCGTACTGCTCGGTGAGCTGGGTGTCCGCCCATCGGGTACTACGTGGTGTGCGTTTTCTTTTATGGGCCTCGATTTCTCGGGTCGACCGTCGTTTGTAGACGAACGTACTCCCATGCAAGGCTGGCTTCGTCGACGCAACGAGGCATTTCGCTGGGGCAGCACCCACGAGCAGCTCGCCGACATGCTCGCCACGGCGGGTTTCACGGTACGCGCAATAACAGAGCGAGACACCCTCGCAGGCCGCGCTCCGGACAAAAACGCCAAAGTGGCCCGTGGTGAATATCTGTGTCTTTCGCAGAACTCCTGACCATCAATGCGTGAACGGGCAGGGACTGCCACGTGCAGCCCTGGTCGGCGCGATCGTCGGCGCGGCCGGCCCGGGAAGTCGGCTGTCCCGAAATGCTGGGCGCGGTCGCTGTGGGCCTGGGGGAAGTCGCGGGAGCGGGGCGGGACATGGGAAGTCCGAAAGGGGGCGTCCGGTTGCCGCCCGGCTCTTCTCGTGCGCCCGGATCGGCCGATGGGCGACCGGGGTGCGGTGGGTGCCCCCGGCCGTGGCGGCACGGTCGGGGGACGAAGGTCGAATCGGTCAGGCGGCCGGGGTATTCAGCACGTACTCGCGCGAGGCGTGTACCTCGCTGCGCAGGGCCGCCAGGTCGACGTCGAGAACCCGGCCGTCCCACTTGCGGGGCTCGCCGTTGACCAGGACGGCGCTGATGTTGCGGGCGTCCGAGCCCAACACGATGGTGCCGATCGGGTCGTTGAGCGGCATGTTGTTGAGGTCCTCGGCCCGGACGACCAGCAGGTCGGCCTTCTTGCCCGGGGTGAGCGAGCCGGTGACGGCGGCCAGGCCGTTGGTGCGGGCGCCCTGGAGGGTGGCGAAGTCGAGGACGTCGTGGGTGGTGATGCGGGAGGGCTGCCGGTCGGTGCCGTAGGCGGTGTTGACCGCGCGCATCCGCTGGATGGCGTGCAGGGCCCGCATCTGTGTGAACATGTCGCTGGCCAGGGCGACTTCGACGTCGATGCTCAGTCCGGGGCGAATGCCGACGGCGAGTGCCTCGTCGACGGCGGGGATCGCGGTCTCCAGACCGATCTGCGCGTCGGAGGTCGGGGCGAGGGCCACGGTGGTGCCGGTCTCCCCCATCGCCTTCCATGCCTCGGGGGTCAGTCCGGTGGAGTGGATGAGGGTGACGTCGGGGCTGAGGAAGCCGTCCTTGGCCCAGCGCAGAACCGCCTCGGAGCCGGACGTGCCGAACACGGCGTCCACGCTCACTCCGATCCCCAACTCTGCTGCGGTGCGGGCGAGTTCGGGGCCGTATGCGAGTGCCGGTCCGGCGATCTCGTCGGTGGCCAGGGCCGCCAGGCGCAGGGTGAGCAGTTGGTCGTCGCTGCTGAAGTACCGGTCCTTGAGGCGGGTCAGGTCGCCGGGCCATTGTCGGTCCCACGCGCCGAAGTGCGGGCCCATCGAGGCGTGCACGCCGCGGATGCCGGTGTCGACGAGGGCCCCGATGGCGGCGTCGGAGTGCTCGCGGGTGCGGGAGTTGTGGGAGAAGTCGAGCATGGTCGTGATGCCGCTGTCGATCGCGGTCAGGGCGGCCAGTCTGGTGCCGATGTACATGTCCTGGGGTCGGTAGACCGTGGCGTAACCGGCCAGGGTGGCCATGACATAGCCGCCGAGGTCGTCGACGTCCGGCATGATCCGGCGCAGCTGTGCCTCCCAGGCGTGCCGGTGGGTGTCGACGAAGCCGGGAGTGAGGATCGTGCCGGTGGCGTCGACGACCACGGCATCGCCGGCGTCGAGGTCGCGGCCGACCGCGGTGATCGTGTCGCCCTCGACGAGGAGGTCGCCGCCGCCGATGACGCCGAGCACGGAGTCCATCGTGACGACGGTCGCGCCGGTGAACAGGATGCGCCGCCGGTCGGCGGGCCGACGCCGGAGCTCTTCGAGCACGGCGGCGCTGGTGGTGTCGTGGACGTCCATGAGAGGTCTTCCTTTCGTACGGCGGAGAGGGCCGGGAGGATGGGCGATCGGGGGAAGGGTCCGAGGCGAGAGTTCGGCAGCTACAGCGGCTGCCTGACCACCAGGTTCGTCGCGCGGTGGAATCGGAACCAGGCCGCCGTCATCCCAGGTGTCCGACACCCAGGAAGCCTTCACCTCGGGAGACGTCGGCCTGGCTACCACCGGCCGCCGCCGCGGCGATCGTCAAGCCATGACCGGCAACGACACGCCCCGCGACCCGCACCCCCACCTCGGCATCACGCCCCGCGCCCCGCACCCCCACCTCGGCTTGTGGGCAACCGCTGACGGCTTCATCCGCCAGGAGCTACTGCCCGACGGCCGCTACGACGAGGCCCGCGACAATCGAGGCAGCACCTACACCGGCGGCTACACCGTCACCGGCCCGCACCCGACGGTGCCACCAACCGAGAGCGTCAGCGCACCACGTCAACGATTCGGAGTCGGACCTGCCGTCGATGCAGATTGATGGCACAGACGTTCACCGCCACGACGTCGCCCTCGGCGCAGGTGCGGCCTTCCGCCGCCAACCGTGCCAAGCCCGGGTCGTCGGCCGGCACCAGCCCATGGACCCCGGCGTCCAGGCGGACCGCCACCCCGGGCGGAATGATCCTGTCCACGGTCCCCGAGACCTCCTCGCCGAGTCGGGACCGGGCGAAGGCAACGAGGGGATCCGGCTCCAGGTCCTTCAACGACAACGACACCCGTTCGCGATCCGGGTCGATGTCCAGCACGACGACGGTCACCGACTCCCCGACGCGGGCGACCTCGGAGAAATGATCGAAGCGTGCCCACGCCAGGTTCGCGGCGCTCACCATCCCGTCGAGCCCGCCGATGTCCACGAAGACCCCGAAGTCCACGACCGCGGACACGATTCCACGCCGGACCTCACCGGGCTCCAACGCCTCCAGCACCGTTCGCCGCCGGCTCACGTGTTCTTCCGTCAAGGCGCGCCCTCCCCGTACGCGGCGCTCGCCCCGCTCCTGCTCGCGGACGAACCCGCCCGGGAAACGATCTCATCCCCCACGGGAAACCGGACAGACGTTCGCCCTGCTCCGCCGGGTGCACGGCACTCGTGAACGGCCGTCGCAAGCGTCGAGGCCGGACGTCTCCGAAAGTTGCCTCTCACGGGAACCTTCGCCGGGTCGCCCAGCGACTCCCCGAAGCATCGGAATGCATGGGAACGATGACGTTCGATCCGGCGGGAGCGCCTCGCGCGAACGCCGGCCGGCTCGGGCGGCGCTCACTTCGAACGGCGGCGCTCACGTCGAACAGGACTCCTCGGCACCATCCCGCTTTCCCGCGCGTACGTGCGACGAGAGCCTGCCCACCAACGGCCACGTCGCCACGTCGTGGTACCGGGCCGGTCCGTTGCCGATGTCGCTCCGCACCAGGTGCAGCCGGGCCGCGGTCCATTCCGCCCCGTCGAATCCGGCGAGATCGGCCGCCGGGGCGGTGAGCGCACCGCCCCGAGGGCGCCGCCCGCCCGCCCCGCGTGCTTGGGCGACGCGGGCCAGAGTCACGTGACCGTGCCACGGCCGGTCCTCGACCGGGATATGGCATTTGCCGGCCGCGCGCCGTACGGCCACGGCCAGGGCAGTCATCGCCCGTCGATCGCCCCGGATCCCGATCCACAGGGTGCGATCGCCGAAACGGCCGCTGCCGGTGAGCGCGAGGTTCCGCGGCGGATGGCGTGCGGCGACGCGGGCGAGCCGGGTCTCCAACTCGATCCGGGTTTTCGGCTCCACGGTGCCGAGAAAGGCGAGAGTGAGGTGCCAACCTTCGGGCCCGGTCCAGCGCAGCCCGTCGTACCGGGAGCGGACCGGGTCGACGGCACGACGCAATTCCGCCACCGCTTCGGGGGGCGGCACGAGCGCCACGAACAAGCGCATGGAGCCGTTTTCGCTCACCCATCCATCAGAACACGGCCGCGGCACGACCGCGAACAACCCCATCCCGCCCGAGTACACCTGTCCTTGTCAGTGGCGGAAGAGCACGACCACGCGGCCGTGCGGGGATTCGGTGTCGTCGGGGATGTTCGTGATTGCGGTCGGGGCACGGCTGTCGACGCCGGTGACGCCCGGGAACCCGGAACCCGGGAACCCCCGACGCAGGCACGAAACCGGCGTCCGGGCAGGACGGCGGAACGACCGTGAAATGCGCGGCCCCGACCACCGCCGTGCCGAGGCCGGGGAGGCGCCCGTGACCGCAGAACCGGGCCGCGCGGTGACGGACGCCGACAAGCCGTACCCCGACCCGGCGTCGTGCACGGGTGGACGGCGGGCGGACGCGTTGCGCTTCGCCGGCCCGCCGGGTGCCCACCGGCGTGTGTCGGACGAGGTGTTCGAACCCGCCGAGCGCCAGGCCTCCTGGGGCTCGGCGGGTCTCGCCGGGTGTCCGCGACGAACGAGAACCCGAGCACGCGACCGGGACCGGGACCGTCCCGAGAATCCGCGAGGGTGCCGACTCCCCCGCCGCTGACTCCCACGCCGGATTCGACCACGCCGGCGGTCCGGTCGTCCTTCGGAGGCCTGCTCAGGCCAGGCCGAGGACCTCCCGTGCGGCGCGTTCGCCCTCGGTGGCGCCGCCTTCCATGAAGCCTTGGAAGTCGTAGGAGGTGTGTTCGCCGGAGATGTGCACGTTGCGCTGCCGGGTGCCCTCGTAGCCGGCGTAGCGGTGCAGGTAGCCGACGGGCCAGTACGAGTAGGCGCCCAGCGAGTACGGGTTCTTGGTCCAGGCCGACAGTTGGGCCTTCCCGGTCCACTGGGCCTTCGTGCCGGGGAAGAGCTTGTCGATCTGCGTCAGGTAGGTGTTCGCCAAATTCACGACGTAGGCGTCCTGTTCGGCGGTGTTGAACGGGCCGGACGGGTTGAGGGTGGAGGCCATCGTGCCGCCGCCGTACTGGATCAGCACGCCCTTGGTTCCGGGTTGGCCCTTGGTGGTGTCCCAGGTCTGCTGGAACGGCAGATCGGTGAAGGCGTCGCCGGCCGCCACGCCCGGCCAGGGCCCGAGGCCGTTGCCGCTCGCGCCCAGCCAGGTGCGCTTGCTGAACTGCATGTTGAGTTTGGAGACGTGGCCCATGCGGGAGTCGCGCAGCAGGTTCGTCATCAGCGGATCGAACCCGGCCCGGGTCAGGTCGAGACCCTTGAGGATCGGCAGCGGGACGGCCAGGATCGTGTGGTCCGCGGTCACAGTGGTCGTCGTGCCGTTGGCGTCGAAGGTGAGGGTCTGGGTGCCGTCGTCGTTCGCCCGAACGGCGAGCAGCTTGTGCCCCATTCGCACGGTGCCGGACGGCAGCGCGGCGTTGATGGCGTGTGGGACCTGGTCGTTGCCGCCGACCACGTGGTAGCGCTCGTTGGAGCCGCCCCAGATGTTGAAGTGTCCCGGGTTGGACTGCCAGCCGAGCATGCACACGGCGGCGTACGCGGACTGGTCGGCGGTCTCCGCGCCGTATTCGACGTTGTACGCGACGTCGAGGAACTGCCCGAGCGTGGACGAGGAGCCGCCCGGGGTTCGGGAGTCGATCCAGTCGCGCAGGTTCATGTTCGAGATCGCGGTGCCGGTGGCGGTGGTCCGGTTCCAGGTGACGTCGCCGCATTCCTGGTAGTCCCGGCGGACCGCCTGGTACATCGCCTTGAAGTCCTCGTCGGCCTGAGCGCGCGAGTAGTAGGTGTTGTCGAACCACAGGGTCTCGGTGGCGCCGCTGGGCCCGGAGCCGGCGAAGTCCACGGTGGCCAACCCGAATCGGCGGCACAGTTCGAGCATCTTCTTGTGCCCGGTGTCGATCAGCTCGCCGCCGATCTCCGAGGTCTGGCCGCCGCCCCAGTAGGTCTTCTGCGAGAACATCCGGCCGCCGACGCGGGTGGGATTCGCCTCGTACACGGTGGCCTTCACCCCGGCGTCGGCCAGGGTCAGCGCCGCCGTCAGCCCGGCTATGCCGGCGCCGACGATGACCACCCGCCCCGGGTTCACCGGGGGTCTGGGCGCGCTCTCCGCGGCCAGAGCCGGGCGGCTCAGCGCGGTGCCGGCCAGGCCCAGGCCCATCCCCAGCACTCCGGCACGCTTGATCAACGCACGCCGGCTCGGCCCGGCGGGATCGGCGACGGCCTCGTCACGGATGTCCCGGTACTCGCCGACCGGCATCCGCAAGGCCGCGGCGGCTCGGTGGTCGGCGACGGTGCGCTGCAGTGCGGCCATGGCACGGGTGCGATTCATTGTGGCGCTCCTTGGGAAGAGGTCGGTTCCTGGCCGGAACAAGAGGTGCGCACGCCAAAGCCCCGGGAGGTACGCAGAACCAGGAAGGAAGTACGTGGTGCCCGGGGCCTGGGGGCGAGATCACGCGAGGCGGGATCCGCACAAGGAGGAATCAGCGCTCGGCCGCGTCCTCGAGGATGATGCGGCCCATGCGCTCGTAGCGTTCGGGGCGCTGGTGCTTCATGTAGAGGGCGAGGGCGATGCCCGCGACGAAGAAGCCGCCGACGATGTACGGGATGAGCTCGAACAGCAGCGTGTCCGCGGCCGCGCCCGCCGCCGTGTCCATGTTGTAGACGAGCAGTCCGACCACGGCGGCCATCGCGACGCCTCCGACGATCGGCGCGGTGAGGGTGGCGAACCAGTGCTTGGTCTCGGGGTGCTTGTGCTGTACGTGGAAGTAGCCGACGACGGAGAAGGAGCACAGGGTCTGGACGATGAGGATCGCCATCGTGCCCAGCAGCGCGAGGAGGCCGTACAGGTGCACCGACGGGTCCATGTCCGCGGCGATGAACGCCACCACGAGGACGATCGCGATGACGGACTGGACGAAGGAGGCGATGTACGGCGAGCCGTGCTTGACGTGGGTCTTGCCGAGCGCCGGGTGGATGAAGCCTTCGCGGCCGATGGCGTAGAGGTAGCGCGAGGCGCACTGGTGGAAGGCCATCGCACAGGCGAAGGAACCGGTGACCACCAGCCACTGGAAGATCTTGACCGAGGTGTCGCCGAAGTGCTCGCCCAGCGGCGCGAAGAACAGGGTGCCCTCGGAGGCCGCTTCGGCCAGACCGGACTTGCCGGCGGCGGAGACCATCATCCAGGACACGAAGATGTAGAACAGGCCGACGCCGACGACCGAGATGAGGGTGGCCCTGGGGACCACCTTCTTCGGGTCGCGGGACTCCTCCCCGTACATCGCCGTGGACTCGAAGCCGACCCAGGACCAGAAGGCGAAGAAGAGTCCGAGCCCGGCGGCGCCCATGCTGCCGTTGATCCCGTCGAAGGCCTTGAGCGGGTCGATCGCCTCGCCGACGATGCCGTCCGGTCCCCCGCCGGTGAACAACACCGCGAAGGAGACGGCGGCGAGGACCGCGATCTCCAGGATCAGCGCGACGCCGAGGAATTTGGCCGTCAGGTGGATGTCGAAGAACGCCATCGCCGCGATGGCCAGCAGCCCGAACATCGCGTAGTAGCCCCAGTGCAGGTCGAGACCCCACTGGTCGCTCGCGAGTTGTTTGAACGAGGCGGCGAAGAAGCCGATGATCGAGGCTTCGAAGACGACGTACGCCAGGACCGCGAGCAGGCCCGAGGCCATGCCCGCGACGCGGCCGAGGCCGTGCGAGATGAAGCCGTAGAACGCGCCGGCGGCGGTGATGTGTTTGGCCATTGCAACGTATCCGACCGAGAAGACGGTCAGCACGAGGGTGGCGAACAGGTACGCGGCGGGGGCCCCGATGCCGTTGCCCGACCCGGCGATGATCGGCAGGTTGCCGGTCATCGCGGTGATCGGGGCGGCGGTGGCGACCGCCATGAAGACGACGCCGACCAGGCCGACGGAGTTGGCCTTGAGCCGGTTGACCTGTTCGCCGGGAACCGGCAGAGCCACGTCGACCTCGGCACTGTCGAGGGGCTGTTGCTGGGTGGACATCCCACCTCCTTGAGGGTGCGGCCGGAAACGGCACGCCACGTCTGACGGACGCCTGTTCTCCGGTTCTTCGTTGAACAGGACGAACGCGATCCGACGGGCCGTCAGCTTCCCGCCGAATCGAGTCGGCTCACAACCGACAATGAGTCAGAAGATCGGGCAAGCGCGCGACACTGTGTCCGTTGCCTCGCAGAACCGGGAAGCGGGGACAGGCTGTCGGACAACTGCCCACCGCGTGCTCGCGCGAACCCACCGGCACGCAGCGCGGCGCGGACCGGCGCCGCGCATCCCCACGACGCACCGTCGACGACGGCCATGGCAACGGGGTGCCCGCCCTTTGCGGTCCCGGAGAAAAGCGGCCTTCGTGGGCGGTCGGCCGGGTCCTGGAAGCTCAGGATGTCCGTGCGGTGACCAGGCCGGATTCGTGGGCGAGGACGACGAGTTGGGTGCGGTCGTGGGCGTGGGGCAAGCTGGTCGCCGCGCTACACCGCGAAGGCGCGGAGCCTGTGCGCGACGGCCGTCGAAGCATGGGGCCCGCCGTCCTACAACCTCGGCGATATGGCCGGCGCGGGCAGGTCGAGAACGCGGGCGAGGGCGGCTGTGACGGCAGCGCGCCGACCGGGCAGGTGCCCGGAGGCCCAATCGGTGGCAAGCGCGAGGAAGTCGGCCATATCGCGTTCCGCACCGGCGAGCAGGTGGCGGAGTTCCGCGACGGACAGCTCGATCACCGGACTGTCGCTCATCTCGGCGTCGACGGTGAGCCGAACGGTGTCGCCGAAGCGCTCCGCGACCGGTGACACGGGGTCGTGACCGAAACCGAGTAGAGCGTTGCCGTCGACAAGCCCGTGCCAGTCGCGCCAGTCCTCCAGCCCGTCGCAGCAACCGGGCAGGAAGGTGACACCCGCGGCGTCGTCGGTGACCCGCAGGCCGCCGGCCGCGAAGAGGTGGTCGAAGGTCAGCAGTCCGTGAAGGAACGAGCCGAGCGCATCGGCCGGACGAGCCGGGCGATCGCCGTCGGGGTCGATGTCGTTGCAACCCGCGATGCGCATCACGGCCGTTCCGACCTCGGCGGGTGAGAGCCCACCGCCGAGAGCCAGGAAGCCGAACGGCTCGATCTGGGCGACAGGCCACAGGTCGAAGCCGTCAGGGGTGTGGATCTCCAGGACCGGCTGCATCGTGATCACTCGGAGAAGTGTTCCGCCTCCCCGCTCGTATCGCCTCCCGATTACGCCGAGCACCCTCGCTTCCCGGACAAGGGAACCGGGGTCCCTTCGCAACTACCGGTCGTGGTCACATGGTCGACTCGGGAGGACGATCCCGGAACAGGATCGGCCCACGACCGGGGCTACGAGCCCGGTGACGTGTGCCCCCGTCGCGCGGACGGGGACCAGTGCTCGGCCTCGCTCCGGAACGCCGTTGCCGGATCGGCGAGTCGGCGGTTTGGCCACCGGTCGAAGACATCGGGGCGGCCGTCGTCCGGGACGCCGGTCGCGCCGAGAATTCGACGGCGTGGTCGGCGTAGTCCGCGTTGACGCAGTACCGGGCGGCAACGGTGCGCCGGGCGGAAGCCGGGCGGAAACCGTGCGGAAACCGTGCGGAAACCGTGCGGAAACCGTGACGAACTCGCCGTAAATGGCCAACGAAGGGTCAGGTCCTGTCCTGACGGGGAGGCCCGGGCGGCGGAAACGACGGGGGCGGCGGCACCTGCGTCCAGGGCGCCGGGTCGACCGGACGCGGCGGCGGATAGAACGGAGGCGGAGCCTGAGCCCAGGGTGAAACATCGTCCGAGTGGGCGCCCCACACGAATCGACCGGGCTCGGAGGCCGGTCGACGCGGGGGCGGACCGCTCTTGAGGCCGACCCGATGTACGCGGGCGACGAAGCGGTATTCGAAGATCGAGCAGCCGATGACCGCCAGACACCCCGTCACCGACAAGCCGATCGACAACGGGCTGTGGTCGCCGCCGGTCGGAGCGGACAATTCGTATCCCGTCGAGGCGATCGCGAACCCCGGCGCGAGCAGGGCGGGCAGCAGCGGATGCCCGTCGTTGGCGTTGAACATGTTCTTGTACGCGAAGAACGCGGCCCCCAGGGCGAACAGGACGCCCCAGAGCGGAAGAACCAACCCGCCGACGAAGAGCGGAACGGCGATGAACCACGAAGTGCCGCCGCCCCCGCCGAGCCCGCCGAACGGGTCGCCGGCGTACAGGAAGTACCAGACGATCACGCCGAGCACCGCGAGCGGCAGGCCCGAGCCGGCGGCCAGGCGTTTACAGGTCCCCATGCGGTCGCCCGACGACGCGGCAACGAGGAACACCGTCACGACCACCCAGATGGGAACCGCGAACAGCAAGCCGTTCGCGATCTTCAACAGGGCGGCGTCCAGGTCGAGCTCGAAATGCCCCTCCCGGAACCAGACCGTCAGCGACACGAGCAGCCCGATCACCGCGCGCACGTACTGAAGGGCGGCTATCTCCCGGTCGGGCTCGGTGCGTGGACTGAACAACCACCGGGCCGCCATCAGCGGCCATCCGACGAACAGCACGCAACCGGCACCCGCGCCGCCCTCAATCGCGCGACTCGTACTCACTTCGAACCCCCCGTGTGACTCGCAAACGTCAGTGATCGTCCCACGCGAGGGACCGCCGCCCGACGGCGAGTCGAGGTGTAGTCGACGGCCGGTACGCGGGCGGGCGATTCGGTGTTCACCGCGTGCAGTCGGTCCCGGGTCACGGGGGTGAGCGGGAGCGTCGCCCCGCGCCTGAGCGCGGGGCCCGGGCGCGGACGGCTCGGTGCGGCGTCCATGAAGTCGGCGCGCGGGATCACCAGGATCCGCAGCCGTCGCCGTGGCGATATCGCCCTCGCCGTCGGCCTGCGCGTCCGGCGGGCGACCCGCGAGGTTGGGGAGTCGCCGAGTCACCGAAGGCGTCCATGCGCACGGCCGGTCCTGTCGTGTCCTCGTACCGCTTCGGTTGCCCGGCCCGGCGATAGGGTTCCCCGGGTCGCGGATTCCGCGGCTCTCGTCCCAGGCGCCGCGAGCCCCGCTCCCGAGTGGGTCGCCCGGCGCCGAAGAGATGGGCATTGAGGATTACTTGGGTGGTAGAGCCATAGGAGGCTTGCGCTTGGTCCCTTTCCATCGGTTTCACCCAGAACCAGTCGAGTTCCATCTCCGGGTGCAACCGGAACCAGTGCACCAAGGAGAGGGCGACCCTCTTCATCTCACGCGGATCCCCGGTGGTGAGCATGAGAGCGACGTATCGGCCCGTCGCACGGTGGATCTCGGACTGAGCGAGCCGCCCGGTCTCGACAACGGTGGGGGCCGCGATCAGATCGGTGACGAACTTTTCGCCGGGGACGACGCCGGGCACGATCTCGGTCCCGGTCGTGTTCACGGTCAGCGTCGGGGGATTCGCAGGAGGTCGCCGGAGGTGGCGTCCTGGACGAACGCGCTCACCTGGGTGCCGGTGAGCCCGCGGGGCGTGAAGCCGTCGAAGTAGGTCAGCGGGACGTGGACGGACAGCATGGCCGCCGCTACCAGTACCCGATAGCGCACAGCCGGCCGTACCGCCCCGGCGGCCTCCACGCCCAGCCACCACCACACCACCACGGCCGAGTTCGCCATGAGCAGGAACGCCCATCTGTGCACGTCCCAGCCTGCGAACGCAGCCGCCACCGGTGCGGTGGCGGCGCCGATCGCCGCCAGTCGGTGGAGGCCGGCGACCACGATCGGGGAGAACGCGATCGCCAACGCGGCGGCGAGCAGCAGCCCCGACGGGGCCAGGAAGGAGAGCACGTCCAACGGCGCGTACATCCGCATGCTCTGCGCGTGGGAGCGGTCGAAGATCTCCAGTACGTCCGAGCGGGCCGGGAAATCCGCGCCGCTCATCCGCAAGGTCAGCCGCCGAGTGGCCCCGTTCGTCGTCGGCGGCAGGGTCAGGACCAGAGCACCCACGAGGACCGAGGGCACGACCGCCGCCACGGCCTGCCGGAGCGGCAGCGCTCGCAGCACGATCAGCGTGAACAGCGGCACCACGGTCAGCAGTGCGATCTCGTGCACACACACGGAGATCGCGATCACCGCGGCGGCTGTGACCCAACGTCCGCGCGCCACCAGCCACCACGCGCCGAACAAGGCCAGGAACAAGACTTGTTCGAAGTAGCCGACCTCGTGGAAGAGGTAGCCGCCGGTGGGCAACACGAACCAGGCGGCGACCAGGGCCCGGCGTGCCGGCACCCGGGTGCGGACCGCCGCCACCACCAGTACCGCGACCAGGGTTGCCAGCACCGCGTAGGAGGCGGCGGCGAACACGCCGTAGGCGTATCCCGACCACTCGGCGAGCGGGCGCAGGACCGTCCCCACCACGAATCGCCGATGGAACCCGTCCTGCCACGAGATGGATTGCAACGTGGCGGTCCACGCGCTCGGCGGCCGGAACCCGACGTACGCGGCGAGTGCCACGCACGCCACCAACAATCCGCTGTGGCGGGCGGCGGGCGACGGCCTCCACCGGCGCCTGCACCGGGGTCTCCCAGGCGTGGCTTCGGGATCGGGTGGCGTCCCCGCCACAGCGAATCCAACTGGTTTACAGAGTGTTTTTGGCATTGCCGCCCTCACCGTCGGCCGTCACGAACACGGGTGATGGAAAGTGAATGGGCGAATGGTTGCAAAAACGGAAAGAGCGCTCTCGTCCGTGAACGCACGATCCTCACCGTCTCGCCCCCACTTGGCGATCCCGGCCGCCGATCGTGACGCGTCCGGCCGGGATCGGGTGTGGCATGCAACGACCGGATCGCTAGGGCTTGGTGACGCACGATCAGGAACCGGGGCGGTAGCCGTCCGGTACCCCCTCCACGAACACGACACTGCCGTCGATGTGGTTGGTGCGGTACGGGAGGATCGCCTGATAGGCATCCGATCCGTACCACGCGTGCGCGTCGTCCATGGAACGAAATTCGAGGACGACGATGTAGTCGGGCCCCGTACCCTCGACGACTTCCTGCTTGCCGCCGTGGACTATGAACCGGGCTTCGAACGGATCCATCGTCGCCTGGATCCGCTCGATGTACTCCTGGATCTCGGGGTCCTGATTGCGAACGTTGAGCTGGGCGATCGCGTAAACCGACATGATGTCTCCTGATCAGGTGCTCTTGGGGGGTTATTCGTCTGCACGGGCCTGGTTCGACACAAAGGACGCGACGCACCCCGCGCTGTGGGCGAATCAATGCTCGATCGGCGATCCGCTTCGTCCCGCAGATTCGCCGGCAGTCGTGGTGGCGATCCGGGGAACGAGTGCCGTACGCGTGCGTCGAGCGGGCGAGGCAACCGGGCGGGGCCGTTCCGGCAAGGCGCGTCAGAGCAGGCGGTGGCGTGTAACGGAATGCGGGCGACCGGGTGTTGCCTCGTGTTCAGGCCGGGACCTTGTCCAGGAAGCCGCTCACGTGCTTGATCCGGGAGTCGGAATCGAGAGCCGCGACGTCGAAACCGACGACCGGCGGCTCGACGCCTGCGGGGCCCAGTCCCCACGTGAAGCGGACGATGTCGTGGTGCGCGTCGGGCACACCGAGAAGCCCGAAGATGAAGCCGGGGAACTGGACTTGCACACCGGTGATGAGCGCGTCGAATTGTTCGTGGCCCACGACCGACGCGAGCGGGTCGATGTACACGATGTCGGTGGCGAGGATCTCGTGGATCGCGGCCCGGCGGATCAACGCGTCGGTCTCGTTCCACAGGGCGAGATAGCGCTTGACGGTCTGATCGATGTCGCGCATGGCGTCTCCCGAGTCGGGGGGGTGGCTGGTGACACCGCCCAGTCTTCCGGCGACCGGAATCCCGCGGCAGTACGGCCGATCACGACCTCGGGGTGAAAAATTCATGCCCCTCGGTGCGGCGCAGCGGGCCGGCGCGACCGCCCTGGCCGGATCGACCGCGTCTACCCCACCGCGACGGGCCCGGCCGGCCGTGGCGACCGTGGGTTCTCGATCCGGAGGACCGGGACGGAACGCCGGTGCCGACACGCGACCGGGAGATCCCGGCGTCGTCGAGGACCGCCGCCCTCCCCGATCCGGCGGGCTCGTTGACAGACCGACCGAGGGGCGCTCTATGCTCGCACGGCTCACCGGCATCGGTCGCGGCGTCGGCCCCTACGTGAACGACGAGGATGCCCGAGGCGTGGATTCCCCTGTGGTGTTGTTCGATATCGGCAATGTGCTCTTCTGTGACCCGTGGGAGACGCTGCTGCTCACGGCGGAGCACGGGTTGGCCGATCGGTACGGGCTCGATCGCGGGCGCGTGGCCGAGATAGGTACCGCACTGTGGCGGCGCTATAGCCTCACCGAAACCACGGAAAAGCGCTATTGGGAGGATCTCGCCCGGGCGCTGGGCGTCCGGGTGCACGCCGACGATGTCGCGGCGCTGGAGAGCGCATTGTTTCGCCCCAATCCGCATGCCCGGCAACTCCTCGACAGTGCGCGGGACTCCGGATATCGCATCGGTATCGCCTCGAACAACACGACGTTCTGGTTCGCCAAGCAGTGGTCCGCGCTCGGCCTGGATCGGTACGTGGACCCGAAGTTCGTTTTCGTCTCCCATCACTGGGGGGTCGAGAAGAGCAGCCCGGGGCGCGGGTTGTTGGAGATCGCCGCCGAGACCGTCACCCCCGGCCGCAGTCTGCTGATCGACGACCGGCCCGACAATCTGACCCGCGCAGGACAGCTCGGATTCCGCTGGTGCGAATACTCGATGACGCCGGGCTCCCCGCTTCCGATACTTCCGGCTCTCTGAACGAACCGCGTGCCCCGCCCCACGCGGACGGCCTCGGCGCTACCTCGCGGCAAACCGCTACTCGATGCGTCCAGGATCGGCCGGGAGCCGGTTGCGCCGAGCGCCTTCCGGGCCGGGGTGGAGGGCCTCTCGCCGATCCACCCTGGATCGGGCGCATCCGCCCCTGGCGACGCCCTGCCGGCGGAAAGACCTCCGCGTACTGATTCAATCAGCGGGCCGACATGTGCGGGATCGATGGATCGAGGGGCACTGTGCTGCGCGTCTTGCTGGCCGAGGACATGCATATGGTCCGCGGCGCCCTCATCCGGCTGCTCGCGGAGGAGACCGACATCGAGGTGGTCGCCGAAGTGGCGACGGGGCACGCGGTGTTGGCCGCCGCGCTCGAGCATCGACCCGACGTCGCCGTCCTGGATTTCGATCTGCCCGGCATGGACGGCCTGATGGCCGCCGGCGAGGTGATGGCTCGGCTACCCGAATGTCGAGTCATGATCCTCACCGGGATCAGCAGGCCCGGAGTCCTGCGCCGGGCCATCGCGGACGGGATCGCCGGATTCGTCCTGAAGGATTCGCCGCCCGAGCGTCTGGCCGAGTCGATCCGCCGCGTCGCCGCCGGGGAACGGGTCGTCGATCCCGCGCTCGCGGCCGCCACGTTGAACCTGCCGCCGTGCCCGTTGACCGTACGCGAGGTCGACGTCCTGCGTCTGCTCGCCGAGGGCGCGGAAGCACGCGAGATCGCCGGCCGGTTGCACCTGTCCGCGGGCACCGTACGCAACTATGTGACCGCGGTGCTGATGAAGCTCGACGCCCGCAACAGAGTGGATGCGATACGCATCGCGCGCGAGGCCGACTGGATCTGACGACTCCTCACAAAGGGCCGCGCGGACCTCACCGGCGCGGGCCGTCAACCGCTGAGAGGCCGGCCCCGGCAATCCGGCACATCAGGGAGTCCTTGTGCGCACGCGACACCATCGGATGACCGCGACGCCGCGAACCGCCGAGTTCCTCGTCCTGGCGAATCTTGCCGCTCTGTGGGCGCTCAGTCTGTTCGGGAATCTCCTGAGCGGTCCTTTCCCGGGCATGGACAGGTCATCCGCGTCGTTCTTGTTCTGGATCTCCGCGATGTCCCTCGCTCCCGCCCTCCAGATCCTGATATCCCTGCCCCGTTTCGCCCACGTCCGCGCCCGATACGGCGGCCGGCTGCTCGTGCTCGACCTGCTGATCGTGTACGCCCCCGTGGTGACGCCGCTCCACCTGCAGGCGAGCGTGGGATTCCCGCTGGCGAGTACGCTCATCCTGATCGGCGGACGTCTGCGTTGGCTGTTGGTGGCCGCCCAACTGGGGCTTGTCGCCGGGGTGAACTGGTGCTTCCCACCCGCCACCGGCTTGGGACACCCCGGCGCCGAGGTGGTCACCTGGGCCGTCGTCGGAGTCGCGATGGGCGTGGAGGTCTACGCGATCACCCGGTTCGGCCAAGTACTGACTCTGCTCCATGAGACCCGACAGCAGGCGGCGACGACCGCGCTCGCCGTCGAACGGCTGCGGGCGGGCCGCGACATTCACGACGTCCTGGGGCTCAGCATGACCGCGATCGTCCTGCGGCTCGAACTCGCCCGGCGCGCGGTCGTCGACGGTCGATGCCCGACGGAACACATCGACGCGGTGTGGGCGCAGACCAACCGTGCCTTGGCCGATGTGCGTGCGGTCACGGCCGGGGAACGCCTGACGACGCTCGGGGCGGAGATAGAGGCCACCCGCTCGGTGCTCGCGTGGGCCGGTGTCGACGCGGTGTTCACGGTGGGATGCGGCACGCTGCCGCCGGACACGGACGCCGCCCTGGCCCTGGTGCTGCGCGAGGCGATCACCAACGTACTGCGGCACAGCACCGCCACCCGCTGCGAGGTGACCGCCACGCGCCCGCGCGCCGAGGTCGTCCTGACGATCGACAACGACGGTGTCGGGCACGGCCCACCCGATGACCGGTCGGGCGGCGAACACCTCGCACCTTGGCAAGTATCCGGGGCCCGGGTGGACGCGGTCCCCGTTGCTTCCGTCGAGAGCACGAGCGGCTCGTCGGACGCAAAGTCGAAAGGATCGGGGCTCACAGGTCTGCAGGCACGGCTCGCCGCCGTCGGCGGCACCGTTCGCATGGAGCGCAACGGGAGCCTGTTCCGCGTGTCGGCCCGGGTGCCACCGACACGAGGGAGCCGGCTCGGCGGATATGCCACACACGGTACCGTCTGGCTCGGTGCCGTTCTGGCGGTGTTCGTGACGACGCTGTGTATTCGGCCGGCGTTCTGGTCGTTGATCCCCTCCGCCGCGGTGGGCCGGCAGATACTGCTGACGTGCGCGGCTCATGTGGTCTTGTTTCATCTGTGCCGCCCCCGACCGAACGGGGCGCGCCCCGGCCTGATGAGGTCCGCGCTCGTGGTGCAGACGCTGCTGGCGTGCGTTCCCGTACTCCTGGGCTGGCAGTGGTACTTCCCGGCCTTTCATCCTCTGGCCACGTCGGTCCTCTTCCTGTTTCGCCGTCCGTTCGCGGTCGTGATCTTCGCGGTCTGCGCCGTCGTCGACACGGCCGTCCTGTTCGGCGTCGTCACCGTCGAGGGGGTGTTCTGGGAGGCATTCCGAGCGGATCAGTTCGTCGGCTGGTTCTGCTCCGATCTGTTGCAGGGTCTGTACGTCCAGTTCCTGCTTCTCATACTGTTCGTGCTCGCCGAGCTCCGAAACGAACTGGGGGCCTCTCGCGCACAGTTGGCTCGCGCCACCGTCATGGCCGAACGGCTGCGTTTCGGTCGGGATCTGCGCGACCGGCTCGGCTCCGAACTGTTCGCCGTGGCCCGATCGACCGCTCGCGCCCGCGAGGGTGCCGCGATCGGGTCGGAAGCGGCGGCGGCCCACCTGGCCGAGGCGATCGAGGCGGCCCGTCGCGGAGCGGACGACGTACGCGCGGCGGCACGTGGTGTGTCGGCGTCCCACCATCGCGATGAGGGACGTGAATATTTCACCTCGAGGTCATGATCATCCACACTGCCGCAGGGTTCCGGTGACGAGAAGACTGGGCGACGTCACCAACCACCACCCCTACGGAGAACAAAGGTATGGACACCATGAGCGAGATCCACCGGTCCGTCGAGCGCTACCTCGCCGTATGGAACGAGACCGACCCGTCGATCCGCCGTGCCGCGATCGAGCAGGTCTTCGCCGCGGACATCGTGTACGTGGACCCGCTCGCCTCGATCGCGGGCCACGACCAACTCGACGCGCTCGTCGCCGGCGTGCAGGACCGGTTCCCCGGTTTCACCTTCCGCCTCCTCGGCACTCCCGACGCGCACCACGACATCGTCCGCTTCACGTGGGAGTTGGGCCCCGCCGGCGTCGACGCGCCGGTCATCGGCTTCGACGTCGCGGTCCTCGACGGCGACAACCGCTTCAAGAGTGTGAGCGGCTTCCTGGACAAGGTCCCGGCCTGACCCCGTCGCGCCGACAACGCCCTCCCTTCGGCGAAGGGCACCGGCCGCGGCGCGGACTCCTCGCACACGGGATCCCATCGACCACGCGACTCGGTGCTCACATCCGCCCGGAAGCATCCGTCGACGGCCCCGTCATGCGCGTGGGCGTCGCTCCAAGGAACGTGCGCAGATCACGCCGGGAGGAAACCGTGTGGACCTGGTTGACGATCGCAACAGTGGCGTATGCGACGTTCCTCGCGTGCGTGGTCGTGGTCCTGCGAGCTGCCAAGTCCCGTTCGCGGGCCGAACGTGCGGTGGATGCACGGGAATTGCCTGCTCGGGCGTCCGTCCCCGACGCGCCGCGGGATTCGGGCCAAGCCGGCGAAGCGGTGCGCATGCGCCCCATGGCGAACGAATGGCCGGAGTCGACGCGGCGCACGTGACCGCTGGATACGCCCGGTGTGCTGTGACAGCAGTCGGGCCGTCTGCGAAAGCCTCGCCCCCTTGACGGATCCGAACGACGAGAGATCCGCGACAGCTCTTCCCATGGGGTCGCGCAATCGGTTCACCACCTCGGCCGGCTCGGAGGAACACGCCCTCTCCGGGCCGGCCGAGGTGACCCGGCTCGCGGTTTCGACCGGCACGGTCGATATCTCCCGGACGACGTCGATTCACCTGCACGGCGGGATCGGCTTGCCTTCGCAGGCAACGAAGACGACGCCGCGAGAGCACCTGCGGTCAGGGAAACACCTTCGTCGTGCGGCGATGGTCAGGACTCGGAAATCGTGCGGACCAGGAGGCGAGGGCATGCCCGATTGCCGAAGAGCATGCGAAACGCCACGGGCGCGGCGAACCGCTCCCGCCGGACACCGCACTTTCGAGTGGCGATGAGCGAAAGCCGGAGGGGCTACCGGCAAGGGATCGCCGCCTACACGATGTGGGGGCTCTTCCCGCTGTACTGGCCGCTCCTCGAACCCGCCGGCGCGGTGGAGATACTCGCCCACCGCGTGGTGTGGTCGCTCGTGTTCGTGACGGTGCTGCTCGCGGTGTCGCGGCAGGGTCGATGGTTTCGGGAACTGCTGTGCGAACCGGTGAAGTTGCTGAAGATCACCGCCGCGACGCTGGCGATCAGCGTGAACTGGGCCGTCTACATCCACGCCGTCAACAACGACCAGGTCGTCGAGGCCTCACTCGGGTACTTCATCAACCCTCTGCTGCTGATCGCGGCGGGCGTCGTCGTGCTGAACGAACGGCTGCGCCTGGTCCAGTGGATCGCCGTGGGGCTCGCCCTGATCGCCGTCCCGGTGTTGGTCGTCGAGCACGGACGGCCGCCGTGGATCGCGCTGACTCTTGCCGCCACGTTCGCGTTCTACAGCTACGTCAAGAAGGCGGTACCACTCCCGGCGACACAGTCGTTCGCGATCGAGACCGCTCTCATGCTCCTGCCGTCAGCCGGGTTCCTGGCGTGGTTGGCTTGGCGGAAGGAAAGCACTTTCACCGTCCACGACCCGGGCCACGTGCTGCTGTTCGTCGCGGGCGGCGTGGTCACGGCCATGCCACTGCTGTGCTTCGCGGCGGCCGCCACACGGCTGCCGATGTCGACTGTCGGGATGCTCCAGTACATCGAGCCCGTCATCCAGTTCCTCCTCGGCGTCCTGCTGTTCCACGAGCCGATGTCGGGCGGGCGCTGGGCCGGGTTCGCCATGGTGTGGACCGCCTTGACGCTGTTGGTGTGGGACGCGGCGAGACGACGGAAATCCCGGCCGGCCACGTCTGTGGCCCAAGCGCCCACCTTGTTCGGTGACGGAACCCCGGGGGTGCGACAACGGGATGACCGACACCCGGCTCGCTCGTGAGTTTCGTGTACGACAGTCGTTCGGGAAGCGGGAACATGTTCAAGATCGCTATCGCGGGGTTGCGCGCTCGATGGGCCACCTTCATGGGGGCCTTCACCGCCCTCGCGCTCGGGGTGGGCGTGATCACGCTCATGGCGATGACCCTCGCGTCCACGTTCGGTACCCCCTTTCCCGGCCCGCAACGATTCGCCGCGGCACCCGTCGTCGTCACGCCGACGCTCGAAATCCCCGGCCAGGACGACCGCCCGCTGACGAGACCGGGCGGCCTGTCGCACGAAGTGGTCGGCCGGCTGGCCGCGACGGGCCGTACGGTCGTCGACCGCAGCTTCGCCGTCGCCCTCGTGGACGGACCGACGGGCAAGGGGCACGGCTGGTCGTCGGCGGCCCTCGCGCCCCATCGGCTGGTCGCCGGCCGTGCGCCGATGGCCGATCACGAGGTCGTGGTCGGCGGAGCGAGAGAGTTGCTGAACCGCCGGGTTCGGCCGGCCGGGGTCGACGGGCAGGAGACGTACACCGTTGTCGGAGTGACCGCTCACCGATGGTTCGAACAGCCGGTGTTCTTCACCGATGCCGAGGCCGCGCGGCTGTCCCCACGGGTGGATGCCGTCGTCGCATACGCGGACGCGGGAGTCGTCCGCCGAGCCGTCGCGGGGCTACCCCGCGTCGAGGTACTGACCGGCGCGGAACGGGTCCGTGCCGAACCCGACCCCACCGGCGGGCGCGACGCGCTCACCGCCGTCCGCGGCATGGCCGCGACGTCCACCGCCGCGGTGGTCTCGGTCACCCTGTTCGTCGTCGTCGGCACGTTCTCCTTCGTCGCCGGACGTCGTCGCCGCGAACTGGCCCTGTTGCGCGCGATCGGTGTGGAGGCGGGTCAACTGCGCCGGATGCTCCTGGCCGAGGCCGCCCTGATCGGCGCGGCGGCCTCACTCGTGGGATGCCTCCTGGGGGCGCTCGTGGCCGCGCCGGTCGACGACTGGCTGATCGACCAGGGCGCGGTACCCGAGTGGTTCCGCATCGAACTCGCCCCGCTGCCCCTACTCGTGGCATGGCTGACCGGGATCGCGGCGGCCGTCACGGGCGTCGCGGCGGTCGCGGTCCGCGTTGCCCGAGTCCGTCCCATCGAAGCGTTGCGCGAGGCCGTCGTCGAGACCGGTGCCATGACGACGTCCCGGTGGCTGATCGGACTGGGCCTGGCCGTGGCGGGTGTCGGCGCGGCGTCGGTGATCACCGCCGACAGTCCGTTGGACGCCGCGAACCTGCGCAAGTTCGTCAGCGTCCCGTTTGCCTTCGTCGGAGCGTTCGCGCTGCTGGCGCCGGTGCTCCTGGCGCCGCTGGCCCGGCTGGTCACCCTGCCGTTCGCCCGCATACCCCGGAGCGGTCTCGGCCCCACCCTGGTCCGCCGCAATGCCGCTGGGGCCGGTCGGCGCACGGCCTCCACCGTAGCCCCCGTGGTCGTCGCGATAGGGCTCGCCGCCGCGGCGCTGTCCGCGCAGGCGACCGTGGGTCAGGCCAAGGACAGGGAGGCTCGGCAGCGTTCGACCGCCGACTTCGTGGTCCGGCCCGCCGGAACGGGCGAAATCGGGGCGCGGACCGTGGCCGCGATCCGCGCGCTGCCCGGTGTGGATGTCGCCACCTTCGTGCCCACCCGCATCTACGTGGCCGATCACACCGGTCGCATCGTCGACACGCTCGCCGCCCGGGCCGTGGAACCATCCGAACTGTCGGCCGTTCGACGACTCCCGCTGGTCGATGGTTCGCTTCCCCGACAAGACGCCTCGGACTACGTCGTCGTCGACGAGAAGACGGCCCGCAGCGCCGAAATCGCCGTCGGGGACGAGTTGTCCGGGTGGCTGCCCGACGGCGCACGGGTCCCGCTGCGCGTGTCCGCCGTGGTCCGTACGGCGTTGGCCGGTGAGACCACGTTCATCTCCGGGCGCCACGCCGCGGGCGGGTTGCCGGACCGCGTCGACGTGCGTGTGCGGCAGGGGGCCGACGCCGTGTCCGTGGGCGCGGCGCTGCGCGCGGCGGTCACTCCGGGGGCTGCCGAAGTCGTGTCCGCGGCCGAGGACCGCGCGCGGATGCGTGCCGAAGAGCGACGCGAGAGCCGGCTGGCCACGTACACGATCGTGGGGATCGCGTTCGTCTACTCGTGCCTGGCCATTGCGAACATGCTGATGATGAGCGCGACCACCCGCCGCAAGGAACTCGCCTCGTTGCGGCTCGTGGGAGCGTCCCGCCGCCAGATCCTGGGCTATGTCGCCGCGGAGACGGCGCTGGTCGTCCTGCTGGGCGCGATCGGTGCGGCGCTCGCCACGGCATCCGTTTCGGCCGCGCAGTGGTTCGCGCTGGAGGGCGCGATCGGCGGGGTCACCGTGGTGCTGCCGTGGGCTCCGGTCCTGGTTGTCACGGCGGTCTGCACCGCAGTCGCATGGGGTGCGTCGCTGCTGGCCGGCCATCGCGCGTTGCACGGGGTGCGCCTCACATCGAGCGTCGACTGAGCGTCTTCCTCCCGGCAACGGAACGACCTCGATCCTGCACCGGGTGGGAAACGGCGGGTCGCGGGCCAAGCGTCGGCGGGTTGCGGGTGAGGACCACGCCGGGGTCGGCCGCCCGGCTGGAGCGGTCCCCGCCGACTGGCGCGGTCCGATCGCCACGATGGCCGTCGTCTCGTCGGTCCGCCTTGGAGCGGGGCTCGCAGCAGCCTGCCCGCCCCGCCGGCGCGGGCGAGCGCACCCCGCCGAAGAGCCGGAAAGTCCGCCGAATCGCGGCGGCAGTTGTGCGGGCGAGGGCGACCCCGGTGCAGCTCGTTCATGTTCGCGAGCGCGATGACGGTTCGGACTTCGCGCTCGGGCACACGCTGCGGCCACCGAACGATCCGACCCGATGCGGTCCTCGTCCTCGCGCCGAGTGGCTCGGAGCGCAAAGGCCGTGTCCCGACCCGGGTTTCCGCGGAACACCCGCATGATGTCGTTGCGGGTGGCCACCCGTCCGGAGCGAGGCCCTGGGATTCTCCCCTGCAGCTCACACGTCGCACTGTGAATTCTTCACGGGTGGGACGTGAATCCTGGCATGGCGCGCACGGCGCGCCGGTCGGGATACTCGTCGGCGGAAGCCGCCCCTGGTAGGCCAGGACGGCGGCCGGTATTCGGAAGGATCGCCATGGCGAGCCGTTTGCTGTATCGCGGACCCTCGATCGATGTGCTGCACGAGGAGTACGCAAAGAAGGGTCGGCTCGACGATCAGGCGCCGATCACCGGGCACTTCACGGTGCGCATCGAAGCACCTGTGGAGCGGGTATGGCGGTTGCTGAGTGATCCCTCGACGTGGGCGTCGCTCGACCCGGGCATCAACGATGTTCGTCTCGAGGGTCCCGTCGCCGTCGATACGCGTTTCACGTGGAAGAAGGGCGGAGCGCGAATGAGGTCCCGGTTCGCGGTCGTCGATCCCCGGCGTGAGATCACCTGGACCGGCCGTGCGGCGGGGGCCAACGCCGTACACCGTCACCTGCTCCGGGAGTTGGAGGACGGCGCGACCGAAGTCCGCACCGAGGAGTCGATGGGCGGCCCGCTTTTCATCCTGATCTTCGACAACACCAAACTGCGGACGGTACTGAAGGAGTGGCTGACCGGACTCAAGACGATCTCCGAGTCCTGACGGTCGCCGCACCGCAGTCCTTCGACATTCGGAATTCAGAACGGGGGGGTGTCCGTGTACGTCGCCTCGGCCTTCGGGTTCCGGGGCCGGCCAGGGGCGTGCCTGAGCCGGGGGACGCGGTGTCGGCCGGTCGCGATGCCCTCCATGATGTCGCGGGCGTCGACGCCGGTTTCCATCCCTCGTGTGGTGGCCGGGTTGCGGCCGGTCCAGGCCCAGCGGTACGCGGCGCCCAGGCTGTGGATCTCGGCAGCGTCGTCCAGGCGATCGTCCCCACGGCCGGGTCGTGTCGGAGATCGGAGCGGGAGTCGCTCCCGATTCCCACCGGGAGGTCAGAAGACGTCGTGGACCCCCCAGTCGTGGCCGCATCGGGTCGGGGAGAACCGGTTGCACTCGTCGAGACCATCCCCGCCGAGGACAAAGGAGGCGCAGCCGCACAGGCGGCACGGCGTCCCGCCACCCCCGTCGGGGTTCACGCCCGCCGCACGCACCCGGGACCGCGCGTCGTTGTAGGCCTCGGCGACACTCGTCACGGCGTCGTCCACGACCTTCTGTTGCTCTTCGGTCAGCTTCCTCTTGCCACCGGACACGGTCACGGTTGCCTCCGCAGCGTGGTCTGAGACACGGCCCCTGTTTCCAAGGTCTTGCGGGCGGTCCATGGCCGCAACCGGAGATGGCCCGGTCTTCCCGAAGCTGCCGCAGAAACAACAGGTATCCGTTTGTAGTCGTCCGACTACCTTCGTCATCCATCACGTCGACCGATGGATGGCCACCCGGGGGTTCTGGAGCGGCCCCTTCCGCCGGCAGAACCACAGGTCACGTGATCGACCGGGTTCGACTGGCGAACCAGGAATCAAAACGGCCACCCATCGGTCGACGTCACAAGGAGTGTGACCATCAGGGGCTGGAGCGTCGGGCACGCTGTTCTGCTTCCACGGGCCCCGGTCGTTCTCGACCGGGGCCCGTGGGCATCCATGCCCGTGGTGAGGACGTGCCGGGGGTCGAGGCGGGCAAGCGCGCCGGCGGTCGTGCGCTCGCCGGGTTCGAGCGCCATCGCCGCGTCCAGGAGGGCTTCGAGGTCGGGGTCCGCCCACGGGCGGACGTCGACCAGAGGCGAACGCCGCCGTGCGGTGGCGATGTCCTCCAGGACGTCGGCGGCCGTGACACGAGGCCGGCCATGCGGGTGCCGGCGGGGGTGGTGCCGGTCCAGGCCCAGCGGATCGCCGCGCCGTGGCTGGAGGTCTCGGCGGCGGCGGGCAGCGTGAGGCGGACGTCGGGTGCGGTGTCCGGGAGTCTGCGGGCGATCTCGGGTGCGGTGGCCTGGTCGCCGCCGCCCCGGTACGGGGCCGGCAGGGGCAACAACCGCGGATGGTGGGCTACATCGTGATGGCCGATCCGGAGGGAATCGAGTTCTGCTTGGACTGATCGACGGGGAATTTCACCCCGGTGAGGTCCTCGGATACGGCCCCACAGCCGCTGCTGGACGGCTACCTCGTGCGACTGCGGACTGGAGGTGACCAGCCGGGGGTGACCCTTGACCTCGTTGCGTCCGCCGGGGCCGTAGTACTGGCCGCCGAGTGCGGCGGGGTCGGTGGCGGCGCGCAGGGTCGGCAGCGCGCCCATCGCCGGCGTCTGGGTGATCAGCGGCGCGAGCCAGGTGAGCGGAAGCCGGAGGGCCGCGGGGGTGTTGCGGGCGAGCTCGGTGCTGGACATGCCGGGGTGCGCGGCCACCGCGACGGTGGTGCCGTGCGTGGCGAGCCGGCGCTGCAGCTCGTACGTGAACATCAGGTTGGCGAGCTTGGACTTGGACCTGAAGGACTCCTTGAAGCCGGCCCTGACCGCAACCCTCCTGGGCGTGCTACCCCGCCGCTGACCTGCGTTGCACCGGACAGGCCAAAGCCTCTGTGCTTCTCGCGCTCGGACGGTGGAGGGGCCGGGGTGCCCAAGCTCGGGCACCACACCGGAACCGCCGCCAGCTCCCGCACCGGCCGGTCGATCCGGCTCCGTGAAAGCGGTCAGCAGCAGGAACAGCCCGCCGCGCACCCGCACGCGTCGCCGCTCGCCTTGTCCGTCGTGCGGGCGGTGCCGGCCTGGGTGGGGGCGCAACAGCCCTCCCCACGCCAGGCGTTGACGCCTTCCTTGATGGCGACGGCGGCGATGACCAGGGCGGCGATCGGGTCGGCCCAGGTCCATCCGAGGGCGGCATTGAGCACAAGGCCCACCAGCAGGACGACGGACAGGTAGGTGCACAGCAATGTCTGCTTGGAGTCGGCGACCGCGCTCGCGGATCCGATCTCGCGGCCGGCCTTGCGTTGCGCGGCGGACAGGAACGGCATCACGGCCAGGGAGAGCGCGGCAAGCGCGATGCCGGTGATCGACCGGTCCGCTTCGCCGTCCCCGGCCAGTGCGCGGGCGGCGTCCGCGGCGACGTACGCGGCGAGAACGAAGAACGAGACGGCGATGATGCGCAGGGTGCGCTGCTCGCGCGCCTCGCGCAGCGCGTGGTCGCGGGCGGAGAACTGCCAGGCGACTGCCGTGGCCGAGGACACCTCGATGACCGAGTCCAGGCCGAACCCGACCAGCGCGGTGGAGGACGCGATGGTCCCTGCGGTGAGCGCGACGAAGGCTTCGACGACGTTGTAGGCGATGGTCGCGGCGACCAGCAGCCGTATGCGGCGGACCGGCGCGTCACGCCGGGCCGGACCGGGGCCCGGCGACAGGGAGATCGGGGCGGTCATCGGCAGCAGCCCTGGGAGTCGGTGTCCGGGCAGGTCGGGTCCTCCGCGACCGCGAGGACGGTGGCGCGCAGGGTGTCCAGCGCGGTGCCGAGGCGGGCGTCGGCGAGTTCGTAGCGGGTCCGCCGCCCGACGGGGACGGCGACGACCAGGCCGCAGTCGCGCAGGCACGCCAGATGGTTCGACAGCCGCGTCCGCGAGACGCCGAGCGCGTCGGCCAGGTCGGCCGGATGCGCCGGCGCCTCGCGCAGGCTCAGCAGGATGCGGCAGCGGATCGGGTCGGCCAGCGCGCGCCCGAACCGGGCGAGGACGTCGATGTCGGCGGCGAGATGCGGCATGGCCACGAGAGTACACGTCTGCTTGAATCCAAGGAATCGTGAACTCAAGATTCGAGGAGACCCGCATGCGCGCCATGCCCGACAGGCTCCGCGCCGTCTACGACGCCGAGATGGCCGCCGCCCGCGCATCCGGCCCCACGGCCGACCCGTGGCGCGCGGCGGAGCGCGCGCACATCCTGTCCCAGCCCTGGCCGGGCCCCCACACCCGCACCCACGCGGTGATGCTGCGCCTCGCGGTCCGCGACCGCGACGCGCGCGAGATCCTCGGCCAGGTGGTGCGCCTGCTGGTCGCCGCCCCCGGCTCGGCCGCAGGCAGGTACCCGAGCGGGAACACCGGCCGCACGCGCGCCGGCCTGACCACCCCCATGCCTGTCCCCGACGACCTCGCCGCCCTGCTGCGCGACGCGGGCATCGCGCTGGAACCGAGGACCTGAAGGGCTTGCGTCCGGTACCCGGGTACAGGCTTACCGTCGAACCACACCCTCACCTGGGGGTCTTCGAGGGAGCCGCCCAGCGGCTCGGGTTCACCCTCGACGAGGTCGCCGAGCTGCTGGAGGCCGGCGGCCACCACCACGGCGCCGGCCGCCGCGCCGAGGCCGGGCTCCAGGAACTCGCCGCCACCAAGCTCGTCGCCGCCGGACTGCTCGGCGGCGGCGCGCTCGCGGTCGCCGCGTGGCTGCCGACCGTCGCTGTCGTCCTCGCCGTGGCCGCGGTCCTGCTCGTCGGCCGGGCCTGGTGGCGTCGCCGCCGGTCCACCGAGGCCGCGCACGGGTGCACCGGGTCGTCGTGCGGCTGCGGGAACACCGCCGCTGCCGGGTCCGCCATCGACGTCTCGGTAGGCTCGCGCCCGTGACGATCTTCCGTTCCATCGCCCTGTTCCTGGCCGCCGCCGTCCTGGAGATCGGCGGCGCGTGGCTGGTGTGGCAGGGCGTCCGCGAGCACCGCGGCTGGGCGTGGATCGGCGCCGGGGTCTTCGCGCTGGGGACTTACGGCTTCGTCGCGACGTTGCAGGACGACGCGAACTTCGGGCGGATCCTGGCCGCGTACGGCGGGGTGTTCGTCGCCGGTTCCCTGGCATGGGGCATGGCCCTGGACGGCTACCGGCCCGACCGGTTCGACGTGGCCGGCGCGCTGATCTGCCTGGTGGGGGTCGGCGTCATCATGTACGCGCCGCGCGGCACCTGACGCGCCACGTGCGGTGTGCCGCGGGGCCGGGCAGCGGTGGGTCGTCCTCTCACTCCCGCCCGGGGCGCCGGGCTCGGACGACGGCGGCGGTGAGTCCGGGGCCGGCCTGGTGGGTCGCGGTGATGGCGATCCCGGTCAGTCCGGCTGCGGCGAGTTGTGCGGTGTACTCCTCGGTGGTGACGGCGGTGGTTCCGCAGCCGGTCGGGTCGACGTCGAGGGTGCGGGTGGCGTCGGTGTCGGCGACCAGGTCGCTGATGCCGAGTCGGCCTCCGGGCCTCAGGACGCGGGAGATCTCGCGGAAGACGGCCGGCTTGTCGGTGGACAGGGTGATGACGCAATTGGAGATGACGACGTCCACGGAGGCGTCGGGCAGCGGGATGTCCTCGATGCGGCCCTTGACGAACTCGACGTTGTCCGCGCCCGCTTCGGCCGCGTGACGGCGCGCGAGGTCCAGCATCTCGTCGGTCATGTCCAGGCCGATCGCGCGGCCGGTGGGGCCGACCCGTTTCGCGGAGAGCAGGACGTCGATGCCGCCGCCGGAGCCGAGGTCCAGCACGGTCTCGCCTTCGTGCAGGTCGGCGACGGCGAGGGGGTTGCCGCAGCCCAGGCTCGCCGCGGCAGCCCCGACCGGGATGTCCGCGATGGCGGCGGTGCCGTCGTACAGGCCGAATCCGAACACCGGTGTCGCGCACGGGTCGACCAGCGTCCGGCCGGACGCGGCCCGGGTGGCGGCGTCCGCGTAGCGGTCGCGGACGCGTTCCACGACCTCCGCCTTGACGGTGCTGTCGTCGCTCATGTCAGGTCTCCTGGCAGGGGACGGCCGCCGGGTCGGGGGCGGGGTGGCCCATGACGGCGTCGGCGGCGCTGGGGAAGCAGGACAGGCAGTTCTCGTTCACCCGGTAGAACACCGAGGTGCCGCGCCGCTCGGCGATGACGAACCGGACTTCGGCGAGCTGCTTGAGGTGGTGCGACACGGTGGACTGGCCGACCTCGGAGCGCTCCACGATCTCGCCGACGCTCATCGGGCGGCGCTCCACGGCGAGCAGGTTGACCAGCCGGACCCGGGTCGGGTCGGCGAGCGCCTTGAACCAGGCGGCGTAGGTGGCGGCGGTGTCGGCGTCCAGCGGCCGGGGCCGCACGGCGTTCTCATTCATCGTCCATCGACGATAGTCGATAGATTGCGGGCGGGGAAGCCTGCGGCCCCGGTCCGCGCGGGGCGGTCCGGGGCCTCGCATGCCGACGACCGGCCAACCGGCAATCGAGATGGCCATCTATCGGTCGTCGTCACAAGGAGGACGGTTGGCAAAGTTGATCTATTCGAACTATTGTCCGAATGAGAGGTGGTTTTCGGACAGGGGGGTGGACGCGGGCGGAGGTGCGCGGTGGACGGTTTCGCGCACTTGCACGCCGCGTCGGGCTACTCGGCCCGGTACGGCGCCTCCCACCCCGAGGACCTGGTGGCGCGGGCCGCCGAGCGCGGCATGACCACACTGGCGCTGACGGACCGCGACACCGTCGGCGGCGCGGTGCGCTTCGCGCAGGCGTGCGCGAAGCGCGGGGTGCGCCCGATCTTCGGCGTCGACGTCGCCGTCGCCCCCACCACGCCGGACACGCCTCGCGCCGGGCGGCGCCGTACACCGGTCCGCGGCGGGGCCCACGTCGAACAACCCCCTCTGCGCGTGACCCTCCTCGCCCGGGACCGCGAGGGCTGGGCGCGGTTGTGCCGCCTGGTCTCGGCCGCACACGCCGTCGAAGGGCCGCCGGTGGTGCCGTGGTCGGCGCTGCGCGAGCACGCGGGGCCGGGGCTGATCGTGCTGCTCGGCCCGATCTCGGAACCGGTGAGGGCGCTGTCGGACGGCCGCCCGGACATCGCGGAGCGGTTGTTGGCCCCGTGGCGTGAACTGTTCGGGGACGCGCTGCGCCTGGAGTGTCTGTACTACGGGTCGTCGGGGACCGGGCCGGGTTCGCTGCGTCTGGCCGCCCGGACCGTGCAGCTCGCCGACCGGGTCGGGGCGGCGGCGGTGTTGACCAACGCCGTGCGTTACGCCGACCCGGACCAGCACAAGGTCGCCGACGTCCTGGACGCCGCCCGCCTGCTGCGCCCGATCCGCTTCCACCGCCCGGAGCGTCTCGATCCGCGCGAACGCTGGTTGAAGGACCCGGCGGCGATGGCCGCGATCGCGGCGCGCGTCGCGGACGCCGCCGGGGCGGGGCCCGACCGTGCCCGAACACTGCTGGCGCGGACCGTGGCGACCGCGGACGAGTGCCGGGTGGATCCGGTGGGGGACCTGGGTCTGGGCGGCACGTTCTTCCCCGAGCCGGTGGTGGTGGGCGCCACGGCCGACTCGGCGGCGCGGGTGTTGCGCGAGCGTTGCGAGGCCGGGATGGTCCGGCGCGGTCTGGACCGCGACGAGGTCGCGATGGGGCGGTTGGCGCGGGAGTTGGAGGTGATCGCGCGGCTGCGGTGCGACACCTATTTCCTCACGGTCGGCCTGGTGGTGGCGGATGTGCGGGAGATGGGGGTGCGGGTGGCGGCGCGCGGGTCGGGAGCGGGGTCGATGGTGTGCCACGCGCTGGACATCGCCACCGCCAATCCCCTGGACCACGGCCTGCTGTTCGAACGGTTCCTGTCCGAGCGCAGGTCGTCGTTGCCGGATGTGGACATCGACGTGGAGTCCGCCCGGCGCCTCGACGTCTACCGAAGGATCTTCGAGCGGTTCGGGAGCGAGCGGGTCGCGGTGACGTCGATGCCCGAGACCTACCGGGCCCGGCACGCGCTGCGCGACGTCGGCCTGGCCCTGGGCCTGGCCGTACCCGACATCGACCGGATCGCGAAGTCCTTCCCGCACATCCGCGCCCGGGGGATCATCGCGGCGCTGGCGGAGTTGCCCGAGTTGCGGTCGTTGGCGGCCGAGGCGGGACGGTACGGGCCGCTGTTCGAACTCGCGGAGAGGTTGGACGCGTTGCCGCGCGGGATGGCGATGCACCCGTGCGGGGTCATCATCACCGACGCCACCCTGCTGGACCGGCTGCCGGTGCAGCCCACGCCCGGGGACGCCTTCCCCATGGTGCAGGCGGCGAAGGAGGAGGTCGAGGCCCTCGGCCTGATCAAGTTGGACGTGCTCGGGGTGCGGATGCAGTCCGCGATGGCGCACGCGGTCGCCGAGGTCGAACGCACCACCGGCACCCACATCGACCTCGACGACCCGCGCCGGGTGCCGCTCGACGACTTCTTCGCGTTCAAGATGATCCAGGCCTCCGACACCATCGGCATGTTCCAGTTGGAGAGCCCCGGACAGCAGGACCTGCTCAGCCGCCTGCAACCGCGCGACGTCCAGGACGTCATCGCCGACATCTCCCTGTTCCGACCCGGGCCGGTCGCGGGCGGCATGCCCGAGCAGTACATCGCCGCCCGACACGGCGCCGCCCCCACCTACCCCCACCCCGACCTGGAACCGGTCCTCGCCGACACCTACGGCGTCACCATCTGGCACGAGCAGATCATGGGCCTGCTGGCCACGATGACCGGCTGCGACCTCGCGCTCGCCGACGTCGCCCGCCGCGCCCTGTCCGACCGCGACCGCATGCCACAGGTCCGCGACTGGTTCCACGAACACTCCGCCGCCCGCGGCTACACCCCCGACGTCCGCGACGAGGTGTGGCGCATCGTCGAGAGCTTCGGCGCGTACGGCTTCTGCCGGGCACACGCGGTCGCGTTCGCCGTCCCGGCGTTGCAGAGTGCGTGGCTCAAGGCCCACCATCCGGCCGCGCTGTACGCGGGGTTGCTCGAGCACGATCCGGGGATGTGGCCGCGCCGGGTGATCGTCGCCGACGCCCGCCGCCACCGGGTCCCGATCCTGCCCGTCGACGTCAACCACTCCCGCCCCGGCCACACCATCGAGCAGACCGGCGACGGCACGTGGGGGGTGCGGCTGGCACTGTCGGCGGTGCGCGGCATCACCGACGAGGAATGCGCCCGCATCGACGCCGGCCGCCCCTACACCTCCCTGTCCGACCTGTGGCAACGCGCCCGCCCCGCCCTGCCCACCGCCGAACACCTCGCCCGCATCGGCGCCCTCGACTGTCTCCACGACGGACGCCTCACCCGCCGCGACCTGCTCCTGCAACTGCCCGAGCTCCACCGCCGCACCCGCAGGGTCGGCGACGGCCAACTCCCCCTCGCCGACAGCCGACTCGACGCCACCGCCCCCAGCGGCCTCCCCGAGATGACCACCCGCGAAGCCGTCGGCGCCGAACTCCACGTCCTGGGCATCGACCTCTCCCGGCACCTGATGGAACACCACCACCGACTGCTCCGCGAGATCGGCGCCGTCGACGCCGTACACCTCGCCGAACAACCACCCGGCCGCCAGGTCCTGGTCGCCGGCGTCCGCGCCTCCACCCAGACCCCACCCATCGCCTCCGGCAAACGCGTCATCTTCGTCACCCTCGAGGACGGCTCCGGCCTCGTCGACCTCGCCTTCTTCGAGGACTCCCACCCCGCCTGCGCCCACACCGTCTTCCACTCCGGGCTGCTCCTGGTCCGCGGCAAGGTCCAGGTCCGCGGCCGCCGGCGCACCGTCGTCGGCACCATGGCCTGGGACCTCGACGAGATCGCCACCCTCCGCCGCGACCACGGACCCCAGGCCGCACTCGACCTCCTCGGCGCCCCCACCCCACACCCCACCCCCGCCCAACCACGGCGCGTCCTCGTCCACGGCACCGGCGCACTCCAACACCCCTACGCCGACCTCCAACCCCCCGGACAACGCTCCGCCGACCTGACCCGGTTCGGCCATCGCAGTCCCGGAAGCCCCGGCTGACGCTCACGAGGGGCGGGCGAGAGCGTTCCTTCTCGTCCCGGGACGCCTCCGGCCGTACGGCCCGCGTGCCCGCGCCGGCTCGGGTCGGTGACGAAGCGGCTCGCCCGCCGCGCGGGCGAGCCGGACGGGTCGTCCCAGACCGTGCCGGTCGTGTCGGTGGGCTTGCGGGTGGAGCGCGGTTACCCGCCCTCGACCTCGGCGGTGGCAGTGGCAGTGGCGGCGGGAACGATCCGTCGCGCCCTGGCGAGGTTGGCGATCAGCTCGGCACGGGTCTGGTGCTCGTGCGCGACCCACGCGGGTTGACCGGGCCCGCTGCGCCACGACTCGCCGAGCGGGCTGTTGTCGGCGGTGTCGAATCCGAACCGGTCATACAGTCGCGTCACGAGTTCCACGGCTTCGGGAAAGTCGCTCGAGGCCGACAGCGCCAGTCGGCCGGGGGTGCCCGCCGCGCTACCCGCGGTGGTGATGCGGGGAGCTTGGATGTGGGTGAAGGCCTTGACGACCTTGGAGTGCGGAAGGTGCTCTTGGCGTAGCTCGTGGACTGTCTTCTCACCCGAGTCGACGACCGGGATATGGCCATCGCGCCAGACCATGTAGTTGTTCGTGTCAAGCACGATCTTGCCCGCCAACTCCTCCGCGGGCATGTCGTTGACCACCTTGAGGGGGACTGCCACGACTGCGAACTCACCGGCGGCAGCGGCGCCGGCGGCGGTTGCGGCCCGCGCCGACGGGCCGAGTTCGTCGATGAGGTCCCGCAAGGTCTCGGGTCCTCGTGAATTGGCGATAACGACGTCGTAGCCCTGCGCGATCGCCGCACGCGCGATCTGGCTGCCGACCTCTCCTGCGCCGATGATGCCGATTATTGGCATGGGTCCTTTACCTCAACCTCTGGTGAGACTGTCGCGTCGTCGGCCGGCGTGGATTCGCTCGTGTGTCGTACGAGTCGAGCGAGGACGCCGCAACCGGGGTGCGCGGTCGGTACTTTTCGCCGACCAGGGTGACGGGTCGCCCCGATCGGAGAGAGAGGCCGCCGGGCCCGCCCGTCCGAGCGAGCACGGCCGGCCGGGCGCCGCCATCCTCGCCGGATGCGCGGCCATGGAACTCAGATCTGGTTCAGGCCGCCGTCGACGTACAGGCTCGAACCGGTGATGAAGCTGCTCTGCCCGGAGGCGAGGAAGGCCACGGCGGCGGCGATCTCCTCCGGGCGCCCGAGCCGGCCCAGCGGCACATGCGTGGCCAGTTGCCGCTTGAGTCCGGCCGCCTGCTCCGGGTCGGGAGCGAGCCCCGACAGACCAGGGGTATCGGTCGGGCCGGGCGTAATGGTGTTGACCCGAATGCCGCGTCCCTTGAGTTCGTTGGCCCAGGTCCGGGAGAACGATCGGGTGGCGGCCTTGGTCGCCGCGTACACGCCGAACGCCTCCGCGCCGACGTCCACGTTGGTGGAGCCGTTCAAGATCACCGAGGCGCCGTCGTTGAGCAGCGGCAGCGCCTTCTGCACGGTGAACAGCGTGCCCCGGACGTTGATATCGAAGAGGGTGTCGAAGTGCTCCTCGGTGACCTGCTCAAGCGTCACGAACGCGGCGACGGAGGCATTCGCGAACAGTACGTCCAGGCCCCGTCCCCGGCTGCGGATCGTCTCGTAGAGCCGGTCCAGGTCGGCCGGGTTCGAGATGTCGCCGATCACGGCGGTGGCCGCCGAACCGATCACGTCGACGGCCGCGTCGAGTTCGGTCTTGCGCCGGCCGGTGATGAACACGTGCGCGCCCTCGGCCGCCAGCCGTACGGCACTGGCCAGGCCGATTCCGGTGCCGCCCCCGGTGACGAGAGCGGTCTTACCCTCGAGCAGTCCCATGCGATCAGCCTCCTTCGATTTCCGCATCGATCGATGCGGAAGTTGAACGTAGCACTTCTGTAGCGATCGATGCGGAAGAGGTAGACTGCGCGAGTGGAGACCAAGAAGAGCGGCCCGATCGGTCGACCCCGAGGATTCGACGCGGACGAAGCTCTCGAGCGCGCCGTGCTGGTCTTCTGGGAGCACGGCTACGAGGGAGCCAGCCTGGCCATCCTGACCAACGCGATGGGCATCTCCACCACCAGCATGTACGCAACCTTCGGCAACAAGGAGGAGCTGTTCCGCAAGGCCCTGGAGCGCTACACCGAAGGCCCGGGCGCATACCTGACCCGGGCCCTGGAGGAGCCGACCGCCCTCGGCGTCGCCACCGCGATTCTGGCCGGCACCGTTCGAACCACCACCCGCCCGGCCCACCCTCACGGGTGCCTGGGCGTCCAGGGCGCCTTGGCCGCCGGCGACTCCGCGCATGGAGTCCGCGACCTACTCGTCGCCTGGCGTACCAACGGCTGCTCCTGCGTCCGGGAGCGGTTCCAACGAGCCGTCGACGACGGCGACCTGCCTCCGGAAACCAATCCTGGGCTGCTGGCCCGCTACGTCACCACCTTGGCATTCGGCATCGCCGTGCAAGCCGCGAGCGGTGTCGGCCGCGATGAACTCCAGGAGATGGCTGACGCCGCCCTACGCAACTGGCCGCTCTCCTGAGAACCGCCCGGCGTTCGAACAAAGGCCCTCCGCCTGGGAAACAGCCCCGATCCTCGCACATCGGCGGCAGCCGGCCAACGCGTTTTCGCGTCCATCACGTGGCCGGGACCACCGACGCCCGGGAGCGCGACGAACTCGGATGCTTTCGTGTTGCCGACGGAACACGTCCGTGGTCCAGGGCAGTTGGGGTCACGTCACCACGCAGTCGAGCGGCGCGGCGGAGCAAGACGGGCGTTCGGCTGCTGGTCCGGTGTGCAGCCGGGCGGCCCCCGACCGCGTGTCCTTCCGGTTCCAAATCCGTGTGCAAGCCGCCCGGAGGGTCCCTACCCTCCAGGCATGGATCTTCGCGAAGAACTGCCGAACGACAGACCGGCCGTACGGGCTGTTCACCTGCGGGCGTTCGGCGACCATGGCCCTGTCGTGGCCGACCTGGTCGATAGCCTGCGGGACACCATCGCGCCCGAGGACGGCCTCTCGCTGGTCGCCGAGCACGACGGGCAGGTCGTCGGCCATGTCATGTTCACCCGCAGTCTCCTTGATGCCCCGCGGCGGCTGGTCGACGTCCAAGTCCTCAGTCCGTTGGGCGTGATGCCCGAACTCCACAGGCACGGTATCGGCTCGGCCCTGGTCCGACAGGGACTGGGGATCCTCGCCGAGCGCGCTGTTCCCCTCGTCTTCCTGGAGGGCGATCCGCGCTATTACTCGCGTTTCGGCTTCGTTCCCGGTGAGGGCCTGGGCTTGCGAAAGCCATCCCTGCGTATTCCGGACGGTGCCTTCCAGGTCGTCGAACTCCCGAAGTACGAGCCGTGGATGACGGGGACGCTGGTCTATGCGGAGCCGTTCTGGCGGCATGACGCAGTCGGCCTGCGTGACCCCAACGCATAGCGAGGCCGGCGCCGATACCGCTGGTGTGACATGACGCGCCGTTCGGATGCCGGTCCGGGCGGCGCGGTGTCGCCGGGGTATGGGGGTGGCAGAACGAGCAGGCGTCCGCGAGATCGAGGACGGCGAGGGCAGGCGATTGCCGAGGATCATCCACACAGGCACCGGGTCGGTGGTGACCCGGCGGCGGGCTCGGGTGGTACTGCTGTCCGCGCAGGGCACGCCCGAGGCGGGATCGCCGAGGTGACTTCACCGGCCCGGACCGCGTTCGGGACGTGATCCACAACTTCGACACGACGGCTTCGGCACGCTCCACCCCGAGCACAAGGTCGCCACGACCCCCGAGCGCGCGAAGGTGGGTGTCGTCGGTGGCCTGGTAGAGGTCGCGGGCGCGTTCGTGGGCGGTGATCGCCTCCTCGAACCGACGCACGTCCCGCAGCCCGATCCCGCGTCGGCTCAGCGCCTGCGCCGCGTCGTGGGAACGGCTCAGGGCTTCTGCGGCCTGAAGCGCAAGGTGAAGATTGCGCAGGTTGGGAACGAAGTCGCGGATGCGGTCGAGGTAGGGGTCGAGTCCGAATGCCAACGTGATGACGGTGTCGTGGTCGCCCTGGTTTGCCGCATGGTCCAGGGCCGCTTGAAGACCGTCGCGCTCGGCGGTGAACCATTGCCGGGCAGTGCTCGCCTGTGGCCTCGGGCGTACCCGCCGCCTGGATGCCGGGAGTTCCTCCCGTCACGCCGATGACGATCGCCTCCGTGCTCTGTTGACTTCGGCGGGTGTTGCGGCCGGTGGCCGGCGGGGTCGGGTCACCACTGGGCGATGGGCGGCGCGTCCGGTCCGTGCCGCTGCCACGCTTGGGTGAGGCGGGCCAGGCGGGCGGGGGCGGCGATGCCGCGGACCGTTGCGATCTTGCCGTCGGCGATGTCGAAGGTGACGGACCCGACGACCCGGTCGCCGACCACGGTGAGGATGGCAGGGGTGCCGTTGACGAGTGCGTAGTGGATGGCGGGGGCGCCTCCGGCGAGCCGCCGCTTCCCCTCCGAGGGCCTGAAGCCGCCCCGTGCGACTGCTGCGACGCGCTGCGGGGTGTCGTAGCGCAGCAGCTTGGCGGTCAGGCCGGCGCCGTCGGAGATCGCGGTCACGTCGTCGGTGAGCAGCGCGACGAGGCGTTCGGTGCGCCCTGAGGATGCGGCGGCGAGGAATGCCTCGACGATCCGGCGGGCTGATGCCGGGTCGACCTCGCTGCCGCGGCGGCGTGCGGCGGTGACGCGGGTCCGGGCCCGGTGGAGGTGCTGCTGGCTCGCGGACTCGGTGATGTCGAGGATCCCGGCGGTCTCGGCGTGGCTGTAGGAGAACGCTTCGCGCAGGACGTAGACGGCCCGCTCGACCGGCGTCAGGCGCTCCATGAGGGTCAGCACGGCCAGGGAGACCGATTCGCGCTGCTCGAAGGTGTCGGCCGGGCCGAGCATCGGGTCGCCGTCGAGGAGGGGTTCGGGCAGCCAGGCGCCGGCGGTGCGTTCGCGGCGGGCCTGTGCCGAACCCAGCCGGTCCAGGCACAGGTTGGTGACGACCTTGGTCAGCCACGCTTCGGGCACCTGGATCACCTGCCGGTCGGCGGCCTGCCAGCGCAGGAACGCGTCCTGGACGGCGTCCTCGGCGTCGGCCGCGGAGCCCAGCAGCCGGTAGGCCAGCGAGGCCAGCCGGGTCCGGCTGGCCTCGAACCGGCTGGTGTCGAAGCCGTCGACGGCGGTGCTGTCCATGCGGATCACCCTAGGAGGCGGCTACGCGGCCGCCTGCTCGGCGGGTGCATCCGGTGTCGCGACGGGCGCCGCGTCCGGTGCGGCGGCCATGCGGTGCTTGCGCTTGGGCAAGCCGAAGGTGGGGTGCTCGGTGGCCCACAGCGACATCCGCACGATGCCCGCCTTGATCCGCGCGGCCTTGCGGCCGCCCACGTGCTTCGGCCTCGCCAGCGCCCGGTCGTCGACCATCTGCAAGATCCCGTCCCGGCGCCCGAGGCTGATGTGGTTGCCCGGGTACCCCAGCTTGACGGTCGCGACCTTGCGGCCGGTCAGGCGTCCCACGATCGCCTCCACGGCCTGCCGACCGGTGTAGCCGGCCGAGGCGCACGACATCGGCAGCGGCAGGCCGTTGTCGCCGACGGCGTGGGCGCTGTCGCCGACCGCGTAGACGTCCGGGTGCGAGACCGAGCGCATGGTGCGGTCGACGACGATCCGGCCGTCCTCGGTGACCTCCAACCCGCCTGCGGCGGCGATCGGGTCGACCGCGAAACCGGCCGTCCACACGGTCGCGTCGGACGCCAGGACGATGCCGTCCGCGCACACCACCCGCGCCGCTTCGACGCGCTCGACGCTCGCGTGGTCCACGACCGTGACGCCCAGCCGGTCGCAGACCCGCCGCAGGTGGCCGCGCGCACTCGCGGACAGCCGCGCCCCCAGCTCGCCGCGGGCGACCAGCGAAACCGACAGGCCCGGCCGGGACTCGGCGATCTCGGTGGCGGTCTCGATGCCGGTCAACCCGTCGCCGACCACCACCACGCTCCCGCCGCCCTGCTCCTCCAGGCCGTCCAGGCGCCCGCGCAGCCGCAGCGCCGCGGGCCGCGCGGCGACGTCGAAGGCGTGCTCGGCCACACCAGGCACGCCGCGGTCGTCGCCGTGGCTGCCGAGCGCGTACACGAGGGTGTCGTAGGCCAGTTCGCCGCCGCCGTCGGCATCCGCAACGGCGACGACCCGGCGCGCGGGGTCGACCGCGGTGACCCGGGCGACGCGTAGTTCTATCCCCGTACCGACGAAGACGTCGGTGAGCTGGGGAGCATCGATCTCCTGGCCGGCGGCGAGTTGGTGCAGGCGCAGCCGCTGGACGAAATCCGGCACGGCATTGACGACGGTGATCCGCGTGTCCGCCGGGGACAGCCGGCGGGCCAGGGTCCCGGCCGCGTAGGCCCCGGCGTACCCGGCACCCAGAACAACAATGCGGTGCTTCATGTCTCGCTCCCATCGGATCGCTTGGTCTTCGCGAGTTGAGCGAGACGGCGGCCCGATTCCTGACAGGTGCCACGTGTGTCACGGGTCACACGCGTCCAGGAGTGCCACCCGGCGTGCGGTCGACGCGGATGCGGGCCAGGACCTCACCACCGCACCGGCTGGATCAGCACGGGCCCGGGCGCGCCCTCCAGGAGTTCGATCAGGTGTTCGCGCCTGTCCCGGTAGGGTCGTCGGCGAAGGTCGGCGTCGTCGAGCGAGAACACGTCGAAGGCGACCAGGACGACCCGGAAGTCCGCGCCACGTCGGGGTCCTTTCCCGCTTCGGGTCTGCAGGCGGCCGAAGGCGACGCTCCCGTCGTCCAGGATCGCCACGAGCTCACCGTCGAGCACGGCGGTGTCCAGCGATCGTGCCGCGTCGGCGATGTCGGAGAAGGCGCGGATGAGATCGGTGCCGGGCCGGCTGAACACGCGCGGTCGTGGACCGGTGCGCAGGGTTGCCCGCCGGCCGTCCATCGTGGCCTCGTGGGCCCGGCTCGGTGGGGACTTGGTCGACACGGGTGGCGAGGGCGACGTCGGCGGGGAGCGCGAGGGCGGGCATCCCCGCCCGTACCCCGGGCCCGGCCCCGTCATCCGGAGCCGGGAGCGCACGCCGTCGCGGTCACCGTCGGGTCGCGTCCGACGGATCCGCACTCCGGAAGGACACGGGTGCGGGGGCGAAGTCGACGTCCAGCGACCGTCGTTCGACCGCCTCGCGTTCGCGGGGGGACAGATCGAGGTGCGCGGCGAAGCGTTCCAGCGTCTCGACCGAAACGGGGACGCCTCCGCAGCCTTGGATCCGTGCGACGCCGTGATCACGCAGCCGCCGGAGCGCGGTCTCGCGCCGCAACCACTCGTCGGGGTCGGTGGGAGAGGGATCGGGGTCGGTCAGTCCCATGCCACATCCTCGGTGTCCGGAAGCAGTGGGCTCGACACACTACGACGGCGCACCGACACGACCGACGCTCCCGCATGGTCACCGAGCCGGGGCGCGAGCCGGGGCCCGGGCCCGAGCCGGGGCCGAGCCCGAGCCGAGCCCGAGCCCGGGCTTGCGCCACGAGAAGCTCGGCCGGGTCACGTCTGGTCGCGGGCCTTCACGCGATGTCCGTCACGGCCCCGCGGGGTCGTCTGTGGGAGGGGGCGTCCGGCGTGCGAGCGATCGGCGTGCGGCTGCCGGCAGGGCCCGGTTCTCCTCGATCCGGTTCGGAGCGGGGTCGAGGGGTACGTGGACGCCGATGCCGGTGCGTGGTCCGTCGCAGACGCGTATCGACAGCAGTCCGTCCCGGCCGGTGCCGCTGACGCGCAGGTAGCCGGTGGGTCCCATGGGCGGCCAGTCGAAGGCCACGTCGGTTGCCGTGTCGGACGCCTCCCACTCGGCGAGCAGGTCCAGGATGGTCTCCCACGAGTCCAGGGCGTCGGTATCGGCGGCGTCGTCGTCCAGGTCGACGTTGGTGTCCGTCTCGATGTCGAACCAGTCGCTGGAGACGGACACCGTCGCGGTGAAACTGCGCCAGGTCGGTTCCCCGATCACGGGGTCCGGCAGGACGCGCACCGCCACCATTTGCCGCGCGCTCCCGACCCGCAACAGTTCGACCGTCCGCTGGTTCCGCGTGTCCATGCACGGCCTCTCGATGGAAGGGATGTGCGACTCGGTCTCGGAACGGCGGATCGTCGGCCGATCCCTCGGCGTACGCCCGGAGATCGTCACACCCGGGACGTCGGGGGTGGGTCGAAGCTCCGGTCCAGTCCAGCGTGTGTGAGTCCGGCGCCGTCGTCGTCGACCTTGCCGCATCCACGGCACCTCGTCCACCGGCGGGCCGAGTTCGTGCGTGACGGTCCCGATCTCCGACGACCGGTCGTGCCCCGATCTCCCCCACCACGCCACCACCCGGGACCGGATGGCGGCCGAGCTTGGTCGACTCCACCGACACGGCCCGAGCGCATCCGATACGAACGCAATGGTCGGCATCGCACACCCTCACGGGGCCGGTCCACTCGTCCGACCTTGCGTCGCGACGCGAAAGAACGGGGCGGCTCCGACCGCGCGTAGTGCGCGTAGTGGTCGGAGCCGCCCCTTGTCGTCTCGCGGGCGACCGGCGGAGGGGGAGACCGGAGTGCCCGTGGACGGGTCCCCTAGCGTTCGCCGTGTCTGATCCGGTCCGCGACCGTCTCGATCCGGCGGCCGAACATGCGGTTCGGGGTCGCCACCAACTGCGGGTCCAGGTCCGGGCGCAGCAGCAGTCCCGGGACCAGGTCGTTCAGTCCGACGCGCCGGCCGTGGGCGTGCAGGCCTTCGAGGGCTTCGAGGGCTTCGAGGGCTTCGAGGACGAAGGCGTCCGGGTTGGTGTTCAGGGCACGGTTGATCGGGTACATGGCGGCCACGCATCCGCCTGCCCGGTCCGCGAAGTGGCGTTGCGTCGCGCGCAGTTCCTCGTCGTGCAGCGCGGCGAGTTCCTCGCGGACGACGGCCCTGCACAGGTGGCCTTCGTCGTTCGTCCATTCACGGATGACCCACACTCGGGACCTCCAGGATCGGGACCGGGAACAGTACTCCGCCGGCCACACCAGGAGAAGAGGCCTATGCCGAACCGTGATCACCCGGTGCACGCCGTTGCCCGACATCGCGGTCGCGGGGGCCGGCGCGCCCCATCGGGTGAACGCGCGTCCGGGGTCCGGCGCGGCGCGGCGGGCGGCGGGCCCGGACGGGTGATCGTGGGTGGTGTCGCGGTGTGTTCGTGTGTGGGCCCGAATGTCCCCGTCGACTCAACGCGGCCGGCCGCCCCTCCCCCGGGGCGCCGGCCGCGTCGTGCGTGACGATCGCCGAAGGGCCGAAGACGATGCGGCTATCGCGGTGGGGCGCACTCGGCGAGGAACGCGGGCATGGCGTGGCGTTCCACGAATCGCCCGCGCAGGTGCGCCGGGGCGTCGTCCGAGGGCAGGAACACCCCGTCGCACCGGCGGCAGCAGAACAACCGGGCCCACACCGTTCGGCGTTGCCGCCACAGTGGATGGGCCACGTGGTACCGCTTGCGGTAGGCGAACAGGAACCCGGCGGCGAACGCAAGTCCCGCCCACGAGGCCGCCGATCCCAGGGTCGCGTTGATCAGCAGCGCCGACACGGACATGACCACGAACGCCGCCAGGATCGCCTGCCGCCACCCGCGCGCCGCCCACGGACGTCGCGGCGGCGCCAGCGAACGCGACAACGAGGTCTGCGCCCTCCCCGAACCGCGCACCGAACCGGACGCACTCTCCATGCCGCGCGGGCCGTGCAGGCGTACGGACGCCGTTCCGCGGGTCCTGGTCACCGTCACCCCGCTCTCGTACAACGCCCGGACCTTGACGACCTGATCGACCCGACGGCAACGCGGACAATCGATCACTGGCATTTCCTCCCGTGGGGACACTTCGAAAGACGAACAGCCGGCGGCCCGCCCAGGCGGCACGGCGCCCGCATGGCGGCCGCGCCCGCTCGGTGTTCGGGACTGTGCGGCGTGTTCGCGCCGGCATCGCGGTGGGACCGTCGTGTGGTCCGGTTCGCGCCCTGGGGCCGCCGGGCAGCCGGCGGAAGCGGCCGCTCGTGGGAGACGGCCGCGAACGCGAATACCCGCCGCCTTGCGGCCATCGACGCGGTGGCGCGGGCCGCTGGTGCGCGAACTCTCGGGAGCGACCGACGGAACCTCATGCCGCCGGTGCTCCTCCCCCGGTGTTCGCGTCGCCGTGACCGGTGCACGCCAGTCAACCACCCGAGTACCCACGCTCGCACGGAGATTCGCACACCCTCTCGTCGCCCGGCGGGACGAGGCCACCCGGGCAGGCCGGCTCGTGAGCATGCCTTCGGCACGTTGCCGACGCGGCCGGGGGAGCAGGCGGGCCGGAAGTCCCGGGCCGACTCAGGGGGAGGACCATCCCTGTTCGGCGAGTCGCGCGCGAACCAGGCCCGCGATGGTCCGCTTCTCCTGTGCCATGGCGGTGTGTTCGGGGATGTCGAGACTGTCGTCGACGTCGGCCCAAAACTCGAGGCCGGAGACGACCAGGGCCCACTGCGTGGCGCTCAGGGCCACCATCGACGTCCGACCGGCGGCCGGCCAGGTCGCGAAGCCCGCCGCGGTGCGCGGCCAGTCGGGAATCTGTTCCCAGCCCGCCCGACGAATACCGCGACCGAACTCGACGCCACCGCTGTCACCGCGGTCGGCCCTGCTCTTCACCTCGTTGTCGAGCGTCCCGTCGATCGTCAGCCAGTGGCGAGTCTCCAGCAGCACGGGGCAAGTCACCGCCGCGTCTACGTCATTGCCGCCCATGGTGGTCGATCCTCGCGAGTCCCGACGCCCCGGGTCAACCATCGCGGCCACACCGACTCCCGCATCCGGCGCGTCCCTCACGAGCGCGACGCGGCCGCAGCGAACGTGACGTGGTCCAGGTGCACGGCCATCCACTCGGCGAGGAGTTGCCCGGCCCCGCGAACGGGGGCGTCGGCACCGGCGCCGGCGGTACAGCGGGCCCGGTCGACCACGCAGGCCCCGCCCACCCTTGGAGCCGCTCAAGCGGCGGGGCTGCGGCCGAGGAATCCTCGAAGTACACGTCCCACTCGGCGATGGCACTGTCCGGCTCAACGGAACGGCAAGTCGCAGACTCAAGGGTCTCACCCGGTCCCCGATGCCCCGGCGACTTCGTCCGCCGCGATCCGGTGCTCGTCGCCTGGTGGGACGCGCACCTGCGCGCCGACCTGGACGCGGGGCGATGCGCGCTGTGCCCGTGTCGCCGCGTCCCGGATCGACGGTCACGTGCCGGCCGGCCGGATCGCCGTCCTGCGCCTGGGTCGGCTCCGGTATCCGACGTCGAGCGCTTCGACCGCCGCGGCGCCGGCAGTCCGATATGCGACCCTGTTCACATCGGCGGCACTGCGCCCCACTCGACCGACAACACCATCGGTCCACCGGCCCAGCCCCGACGGACTTCCGGACTCTTGTGACGCGCGGCGCGTCGGTGAAGGGAAAAGGCCACCAGAGCCCGACGTCCCGTACTCCCGCGTCCGTCCGGGCCAGGGCCCCAGGTGCGAACTCCACTCGTGGTACTGGTAGTTTCCGGCGACAATCTCAGCAAGGGGGATAACGTGCGCGGCCTGCGTCCATGCCTGACAGCCGTCCTGGCGGCGGTGTTTTTTACTGCGGGATGCGGCGCGAACGAGTCCGCCGACAACCCACGGGCCGAGGACGACGCCGCGGCGGGCCCGTCCACGTCCGTTCCGACGGCATCCAAAGGTCCTGTCGGCGGGGCCGGTAACACGCCGCGCCCCGGAACCCCGACGGTGCCGGACGGGTTCGACTCCACACGCGACGCGGACGCCGACATCCGTGCCGCGCTGGCGACCGCCGCACAGGGTGATCGCGCCGTGTTGATCGACTTCGGCGCCAACTGGTGCCCGGACTGTCGGATCCTGCACAACCTGTTCCGATCCCCGCAGGTGAAACCGCTGCTGGCGAAGAACTACGTCGTCGTCCGGGTCGACGTCGGCAAGTTCGACCACAATCTCGATGTCGCCGCCCGCTACGTCAACCTCGCGACGAGCGGAATCCCCGCGTTGGTCGTACTCGCGCCCGACGGGAGCGTACGCACCGCCACCAACGACGGGTCGGTGGCCGACGCCCGCAAGCTGGACCCGGGGCAGGTCGCCGAATTCCTGACCCGCTGGGCACCCGGCAACGCGGGGCGGGAATGACAACGCGCCCGCGCCGGCACCGGTCCGCCATGGCGTCGGCGTGGGTGGCGGCGACGGTCGTGGCGTTGTGCGGATGCGGATCGACGCGGGCCCCGGCCTCAGCCCCGCCCACGGCAACTGTCGCCGCGAGCGGCGTCACCGTTACCGCCACGCTTCACCCGCCACGCGAGGACCGACGCGAACTCGAGGTGACGTTCGCCCCCCAACCGGGCTTCCACATCTACAGCGTCGACCTCCCGGGGGAGGGAATCGACGGTCTGGGCATCCCGACCCGCATCGGAGTCCGGGGCGACCTCGCCGCCGACGGCCCGCCTGCGACCGGGAGTTCGACCCGGCTCCTGCGGCTGACGGGTCTCACGACCGAACTCCCCGTCTACCCGGACGGTCCGGTCACGTTCACCCTGCCGGTGCGCCGAACGGGTAGCCACCGTGCCGAAGTGGTCGTCACCTACGGCGCGTGCAGTGCGAACGCGTGCCTGAAGCCGGAGGTGGACAAGGTGATCCCCCTCGACCTCCGCTGACGCGAACCGCCGTGCGCGGGGGCGCGTGGACTCGTGGCGCGAGGGTCGCAAGGGGAAGCCCCCCGCAACTCGTTCCTCGGAGCGCGCCGTCGCGGTCGAAGCTGCGGTTGCGCCACTCGGGGGCGAACGCATGATCTCCGCTGCGTTGATCATGCACTGAACCGATCACGAGTGGAGTCGCACCGCGTGGTGGACGAGGACGGCGGCGTTCACGACATGATCGCCACCACGACCGTACGCACAGGCGGCTGGCACCTGTTCGAGGTGTAGGAGCCCACCCGTAGCCGGCGCCTCGCAGACCGCGCCATAGCCCGCGAGTAGAGAGCGACCGCGCACAAGGGCGCACGAACAACGGTCCCCGGCTCCCACCATGCCGGCACGGAGCGGTCAGGCGGGGTCGAAACCCGGCGCAAACATCGCAGCAGAGGAATCCCCACGTTGGAGGCCGATCCCCGTGATCCGCTGCCATTCGAGGGCAAACGCGGTGTGAACTGCGATGGCAACTGCCCGCAAGAGTGACCGCAACTGGGCTCAAGACGTCCTGCAGGGCGACTCTAGGCCACTCCGCCCATCTGTTCAGTGGCGTAACGGTAGTTCCCGGTTGGGTGTCTCGTACCAGGGTCGTTGCTCCACCCGGCCGTCCTCGTCCACGGTGACGGTGAGGCCGAAGCGGTCCGTGTTCGGCTTCCCGGCGTCGTCCCACCGGTGGTAGGCGGCTTGGACCTCGGCCCACAGGTGGCGGGGCCCGGTCTCGCGCGCCTGGGGATCGTAACCGTCGCCGAACGCGGCTACGGCGATGGACGGGCCCCTGCCGGTGTCGGCGCCGTAGAGCCACAGGTTCGTACTCTCCGCGCCGTGGACGAGCCGTGGTACGCAGTGCGGGACGTGGAGTCCCATGACGAACTCGGCGGGATCGTACAGGGCTCCGGTGATGTCGGTGATGTCGATGTCCGGCTCGGACGTGCGCGCGGTCGCCGTCCAGTCGGGCGGGAAGGGCGACTGCGGGTAACGGGCACGCTGGGACCGGAGCTTCATGAATGCGAGTGGCGTGGTGAACGGCCCGGATGCCCGGCCGGGGTCGGTCACGGTCAGCACTGTGGTCCAGTCGTACGTGGAGTAGTCGGTGCCCCAAGGCATGACGATCACGCCGCCGGGGCGGGTTTGTTCGATCCACGCGGCCGGGGTGCGCCGTACCCCGGCGGTGACGTGTACGCGGTCGTAGGGCCCGTGTTCAGGGTGTCCGAGCGTGCCGTCGCCGGTGACGACGGTGACGTCCCGGTGTCCGGCACGGGCGAGGTTCTTGCGGGCTTGTTCGGCCAGGTCGGTGTCGAGTTCGATCGTGGTGACGCGGCAGCCGCGCGCGGCGAGGAGCGCCGCGGTGTATCCCGTACCGGTGCCCACCTCGAGGACGTTTTCGCCGCCGGTGATGTCGAGATCGCCGAGCATGCTCGCGACTGCGGACGGCATGGACGCGGACGACGAGGGGTTGTTCCCGGGCTCGTCGCCGGTGTGGTTGCCGTCGTCCCATTGGGTGACGAGCGCGTTGTTTCCATGCACGGCTTCGTCCCAGGTGTCCCGGCCGTGGCTGCCGGTCTCGGTGCGCTCGATGACGGTCGTGTACCGGGTGCCGTCCCACGCCCAGATGCGATCGGGTGCGAAGTCCGCGCGGTCGACTCCCTCGAAGGCATCTTTCCAACCGTCGGGAAGGGCGTCCACGTCGGCGAGGAACCGTGCGATGCCGGTGGGCGCGGTCACTTGTCGTCGCGATGCCGGCCGGGCCCGGGGGGTGTGTTGCCGTCGGGATGGTCGTTGGGACCGGTTGGCTTCGGGTCGGGCACGGGCTCTTGGAGCGGGGCGGGGCCCTTGCCTCGGTTTCCCATGTGCGCCTCCCTCGGTGACGGCGACCGAACCCCTCGGGCGCCGCACGGGTGTCCCTCCTTCGCAACGTACGGGCGACACGCACGAACGTCAATCACGATCAGCTCGCAATCCGCAACCCAAAGTCACCTGTTGCAACGGTTGGGGCCTCTTGGATCCTTGCCCTCCGAGTCGGATGCGAGTACTACCGTGAGGCGAAGGACGCCGCCCCCACTCACCGGGGGCGGCCTCCTTTCGCGTCCCGCACGGCCTTCGGATCTCGGTCGAATACACACGGGACCCCGGATGGCAACGGCGTGCTAGTTCGCCAGAGCCCTCACAGCCTGCTCGAACGCCTCGCTGGGGAACATGAGTACGGGACCGGTCCGCCGCTTGGTGTCACGAACGGCGACAGCACTCGGCAGCGGTCCAACCTCCACGCACTGCCCGGTGTTGCCGGTATAGGTGCTCGTGCGCCAGGTGGGTTCTATCGAGGTCGTCGCACCGATAAATTCCATTTGATCATCTTTCTCTAGAGGTATTTCCGGATCAAGTCAGCGCTTGCTCCGGGTTCCAGAGACACCCGTGTCAGTGTCTTGGACAATCGGTTCATCCGGCGTAGGTCCAGCCCTGACTTGAACACGGAGCCGCCGGAGACTGATTCGCTGAACCCGACGTCAGGCTCGGGTGGGCAGCGGTAGATGTTGAAGGCACCAGTTTGAGTTCCGTCTTCGCCGGCGTCGAACGGGATGATGCGGACGGTGACGTTCGGAAACTTCTTCGGTGCCTCGATCAGGCGCACGAGTTGGGCCCGGTGCACCTTCGCGCCCCCAACGCGGAAGCACAGCGCCGCCTCAGTCAGTACAACGCTGAGTTCCAGCGGCCGTTCGTGGGTGAAGACTCTTTTTTGACGACGCATCCGGACCTCGACCAGGGCGTCAACCTGACTGGGGCCCACCTCTCCGAAACCGACTGCCGTAACGGCCCTCGTGTAGCCCTCCGTCTGGAGCAACCCGGTGACGAGCACCGTTTGGTAGTCGAAGCAACTCGTGGCTGTGGACTCCGCGTCGAGTAGGCGTGCGTATCGCGTGTTGATGGCATCGCCGTAGTCCGACCACCACGGTTTCTCGGCGTCCCGGGCCTGGTCTGCGAGCGCTTCCAGTTCGTCGCGCTGGACGTCCGTAACGCGGTAGACCTCCATCAGCCTTTCGAAGTGCGCCACGCCCACTACGCGGGTGGCGGTCTCGTAGCGGCTGATCTGCGAGGCGTGGCAACCCACTTCCGCGCCCGCCTGTGCGGCCGTCAAGCCTCGTTTCTTACGAAGAGTGCGCAGGAGTAGACCTAGCTTCTTGGCGTTGGCGAGTGCGCCGTCGGCTGCCAGCTCGTCCACGGAGTCCCCCATCTCTTGAACACTCCTAGCGTGCCCATCACGGGGCCAGCTTGAGCGTACTTGGATGTTCGCTTGTGCCGGCAAGTTTTGGCAATGCCCGGCAATGCCTGGCATGCGCTTGACTGGAACCTTCGGCTGGAACCAACCTGAACCACGTGACGGAGCGCACATCTCCGCCTACGCAAGACCATCTCGATCGGCGCGGTAGGTCACCGTCCGCCGCTTTTCGACATGCCCTGAGCACCATTCAGCAAGGGGAGTTCCCGCCATGTCCACGCAGTTCGCACTGTCGAACCAACCTGCATCCTTGGTCAAACTGCCGATGTCGCGGCAAGCGCCGGGGCTGGCCCGTATACACATTCGCGGCGTGTGCCGCGCGGCCCGCATGGACGATGAGCAGATCAATGCCGCAGTGCTGGTGGTTTCCGAGTTGGTGAGCAACGCGGTCAGCCACGTAGGTTCGGGCATGGTGACAGTGGAGTGGATACGGCGTGACGATCTTCTGCTCATCGACGTCGGGGACGAAGCCCCGCACAAACCCCCGCTCGTTCACCTGATGACCGGCGATGATGACGAGCACGGACGTGGACTGCCGCTGGTCATGATGCTGACTCGGCAGTTCGTCGTGCTCCGGCGTGACGGGGTGTCGGGCGTCGCCCCGCAAAAGATCATTCGCGTCGCCTTCGATTGCCCGGAAACGGGGAACGATTGCTGCCTCGCGCAGGCGGCCTAGGCCGGCGAGTCGTGAGCCGGCGGCCGAAGCGACCGACGGTCTCAAGTCCCCCCGACTATGAGTCGGTCATCGAGTACTACCAAGGCGGTCGCGGCCTGATCCGGTGCGACCGCCGGTACCGCCCGCCCCCCGGGCGGTACCGGCCCGTTCCCGTGTCGCGCGTTCTTCTGAGGGGCGCGCGACACGACCCGGCCGCCGGGGATGAGCCCAAGCGTTCCCGGCGGCCATCCACCGGCCTCCCGGTCGGGATGTACGGCGGCACCGTGAAATCCGCGTCTGGAGTGTCATGACCGAGTTCGACCCGCCGGAGAAGTCCGGCCGAAGGAATGTCCGGGCGGCGAGGAGGTCCCCCCTGGCCACGACCCTCGCCCTGCTCCCCCGCCTGCGTGCATGGGCCGAGGGCGGCGCCTTGTCCGATGCGCGCGTGGCGCAGGTGTCGTCCGTGTTCGGTGAGGACTGGTTGGGCAACCTGGCACCGTTCGAGTGGAGCACCGCGACGCCCACCGTGATGGTGGGCGCGACCACCCTGAACCCGGGCGCCGAGGGGATCGGTCGCCTCGACGGGGCATTTCACCTCGCCCTCACGATCGCATCGATCAACGACGGCACGGCGCTCCTTGCTCGTTCGCGCGAACTCGCGTTGGAGCTCGCGGTTTTCGCCGATCAGCGCCGCGTCGGCCTCGCGTGTGCCGCCAGTCTGCCCGCCGACCACCCCGATCGGTCGTTGATTCCCCCGGGCAGCGTCGAGGCCGCCTTGGCCCTGCCCGCCGAAACGGTGGTGTGGTCGATGGGGCCCATGGACGTGCGTGTCGAGGAGTCGGGGCTCCCATGGCTGCTGGGATGCGGAATGACCCCTGCCTACGGGCCGTTCGGGGCGAACCTGGCCGATGTCGTCACTCTCCTCGGGCGCCACGCACTCACCTGCGACGCGCTGCGCGAGGCCGTGCGGCACTACAACAAGGGACTGACCGCCGTTGTCGGTGACGGCGCGCCGCACCTGACCGAGGGCAGGTTCGCAGTGCTGCTGGAGATGGCCGCGACCGGCCCGGTCGGCTCCGACGCCTGCGAGTCGGAGAGGTGGGCCGCCGTGCGACCGGACGGATTCGACGTGCTCGTCCGTCTGGGCCTGACGAACCTGCCTGCGCCCGGAGACCCGTCGTGAGCCACCCGAACGCCGTCGAACCCGACGTGCGGATCTCCAAGTATCCCAGGCACGGCAGGTGTCACGCCGGCGATGCCGAGCAGTACCACGTGTCGGTTCCGACCGGCCGCGGATCCGTGCACGGCCTCACCGAGGTGCTGAGCCTGAACCCGGCGGAAGCCGAGGCGGCCGTACTCGGCCTGCTGTGCGAGTTTCCGCTCGCCGCCGCCGGCCGGGTCACCGCCGAATACCTGGCCCAACTCCCCGACACACCGGACACGACGCCTCTCGACGCCGACGAACTGATCCAAGCCGCCATCCACGCGGTGAACGTCGCGGCCAGGCTCGTGCCGCCCGGGAGCAGTCGCCGCTTACGGGAGGCCATGGCCTCCACGCTCGGCATGCCCCCGGCTGCCGCCCCCCGCTCGCCGAAACCACTACGAACCGGTCCCCGAAGCGAGAGTCTGAACCCGGGGCATCGGTCATCGAACCAATCACCCTCGAAAGGCAGAACCGCACCATGACAACCGCTGTGGCACGCCCGACCCGCACGCACGAACACGAGCTCCGCTTCCTCTGGCTCGACATCACCCGCCAATGTCAGGCCGGCTGCGACCACTGCTACAACTGGTCCGGACCGGGCGGAACCTCGGGCGACATGACCCGCGAGGACTGGCTGAACGTCCTGGACCAGGCCGCCGACATGGGTGTGAAGCAGATCCAACTGATCGGCGGCGAACCGCTGCTCCACTCCGACCTGCCCGAACTGGTGGACCACGCCCTCGACCTGGGCCTGACGATCGAAGTCTTCAGCAACCTCATCCACGTCCGTAAACGGATGTGGCCCGTGCTCCGCCGGCCCGGCGTGACCCTGGCGACGAGTTTCTACAGCGACGACCCCGCCGAACACCGGGCGATCACCCACCACGGATCCCACGGAAAGATCGTCGACAACATCGCGAAGGCCCTCCGCTTCGCCATCCCCCTGCGCGTGGGCATCATCAAGACCCGCGACGACCAGCGCATCGCCCAGGCCGAGGCGATGCTGCGCGCCATGGGCGTCCACAGCATCGGCATCGACCGCCGACGTGCCATCGGCCGCGCCGCCGAAAGCGACACAAACGTCGCGGCCGAACTGTGCGGACACTGCACCCGGGGCCGAGCCGCGGTCCTGCCCGACGGAACCGTCGCAGGCTGCACCATGTCCGCCGGGCTCGGCAACGGCGGCAACGTACACACCTCGGCCCTCGCCACGATCGTCCACAGCGAGCCCTGGCAGGCGATCGCCTCACGCGTTCCGCCGCCGCGCGCGAATGCCTGCGCGCCCGAGACGTGCACGCCGAGGGAGGACTCCTGCCAACCCTCGCCCGGTATCGACCCGTTCGACGCCCCGGGCCGCGAAGCGTGCGTGCCCCAGTCGTGCACGCCCAACGAAGACTCCTGCCAACCCTCGCCCGGCATCGACCCGTTCGGTCCGTCGCGTCGAAAGAAGACCCCATGAACTGGCGACCCCACGCCGCGACACTGGCCGATCGGGTGACGCGCCCGTCCTCGCGCTGGCACGAGCCGATCGCCACCACACCCCGCCACGTGTTCGCGCCTCGCTGGTGGCAGTACGTCCCCGACCAGGGATGGACCCTGCGCGACGGTGCCGCACACCCCGACCTGTGGCCGCGCCTGTACGAGGACCGCACGTTCGTCACGCGCATCGGCTCCCTGCACGCCGACCACGCCGCCGAGGACGACCACCCCACCGGATTGCCCACGTCTTCGTCCACGCTGCCGACCCTGGTCGTGGCGATGTACCGCCACGCCCTGATCGATGACGACAACGACGTCCTGTGCGTGACCGGCACCGGCTACGGCACCGCCCTGCTCACCCGACGCCTGGGCGAGAGTCACGTCACGAGCATCGACGTGGATCCGCACCTGGTCGACGCAGCCCGGGGTCGACTCGCCTCTGCGGGAGCCGCCCCCACGATGCTCGTGTGCGACATCACCGGGCCCCTGCCCGGCCGCCACGACCGCATCGTGTCCACCGTCGGCCTCCCCGGCGTCCCCCCGAGTTGGCTCGCCAACCTCAAGGAGGGCGGCCGTCTGGTCACCAACCTGGCCGGGACAGGTCTGGTCGTCGCCGCCGACAAGACCCCCGACGGAGGGGCGAAGGGCCAAGTCCTCCCCGACCGCGCGGGCTTCATGGCGACGCGCACCGGAGACGACTACCCGCCCCCACCCGACACCGGCCCCGCCTGGACCGCCGACGCCGACGACGTCACCACCGGCCGATACCCCGTCGTCCGCGTCGACGAGTCCTGGGAACTGCGATCCGCCCTCGCACTCGCGGCCCCCGGCATCGCACACGGCTACGACGAGGACACCGACGGCGTACGCACCGCGATCATGGTCCACGAGGACGGCTCGTGGGCACGAGCCACCGGCCGGCGCGGCGAGGCCCCCACGGTCCACCAGGCCGGCCCACGACGACTGTGGGACGCCCTGGACGAGATCCGCCACCGCTGGCTCTCCGACGGAGGACTCCCGGAATACGGGGCCGGCGTGACCATCGACCCCGACGGCACCATGAACATCACTCGCGGTCAGTGGAGCACGACGATTCCACCGGCCCCACGGAACGCAACGGCCCTGTAGCCGGGTCCTGTTCGGGAAAGGGGAGGCGGCAACGTCGACGAGTCGCCGAACGACCACCTCGATCGTCCCGGCAACCACGTCGGCGACCGAAGGACACGTCGCCTCCCTTTTCCCTACCGACAGTTGGAGGACGCTCCCGTGCCACGCCCGCCCGTGTCATCGACGAGGAGCGGGTTGCGGCCTGCGTCGGCAACTCACCCCGAGCCGACGGCGACCCTCACCGAGCAAGCGGGCCGACTCGCCGAACCGACCACCACCCGGAAGATCGTTGAGAGCCTGACTCCCACTCCCACTCCCCCTGGGAGCGAACCGCCGCCCGAACCGACCGCCGATACTTACCAGCAAATCCCTGGCAGTGTTCAACGAGCACCCCGCGAAACCGATCCGCGCCCGCGAACTCCACAGGCTCCTCGGCCTGCCCACCGACGAGGCCACGGTGAACATCACCCGCTCCCGCCTCGGCCGTCGCGCCCGCCTCGTCCGTCTCTCCCGCCGAGACGTCCTCACCCAGCCGCGGACGCGGCGGCCTGTACCGGAGACGGATGTAACGGCCTCTCAGCGGGCTGGTATCGGCACGGTCGGCGGCCGCCACTCTCGCCTGATCAACCCGAACACCCACGTGTCGGATACCTCGCCGTTCACGATGCATTCTTCCCGCAGCGTCCCTTCCCGCACGAATCCGATCTTCTCCAGGACCCGGGCGGATGCCACGTTGCGCGTATCGGTCTCGGCCTGAACCCGATTCAGGTCCAGTGTGTCGAATGCCCACCGCAGCAAGGCATACGCGGCTTCCGTCGCGTAGCCGTGGCCCCACACGGCATCGTCTAGGCAGTACCCCAACGACGCGCTGCGGAAGTCCGGATCCCAGTCGGTCAGACCGCACCAGCCGACGAAGGCCCCGTCAGAAGCACGGTCGATGGCCACCCGCGCCCCGGCGCCTTCGTCCGCCATCTTCCGGCACATCGCGATGAAGCGGTCGGCGCGGGCCCGTTCGACCCACGGCGCGGAATCCCAGAAGCGCATCACGAGGGTGCTGCTGTGCAACGCGAAGAGGGGGTCCGCATCGGCGTCGGTGAAGGGTCGCAGTCGCAGGCGCGCGGTGTGCAGCAAGGGAGTGGCCAAAGTCATGCGCACCATCGTGCGTCCTCACCGGCCGGGCAGAACACCGAATATCCGACCTCGGCCCGTCCTCACGACCAAGGCACCACCCACCGGAAGTGGCCTCAACGCCCTCCCGGGGGCGAACCGTTCCCGGTTCACGGCCGGTGGGCCGGCTTCGACGGCGGGTCATAGTTCCACCGATCAGCCGACTTCCCGTCGCAAGGACGCGGCAGCCCGCGACGCAAGCTCCGCAGCTCGGCACGGTCTCGCTCCGGTATCGATGGCGTGGTCGATCCAGCCGCAGGCCGCCCGGACCGTTGCTATCCGCTCGTGGGCGTTGTCCGGTTGGAGAGGTTGCGGCTGACCGGTCCTGCGGTGTGCCGGCACCGTGGTCGGCCGCGGCCTGCCCCGCCCGCCGCTGCCCAACGTGTGTCCGGGGTAGCGGGGGCGACGAATGCTGGTTCGACGGCCTCCGGATACGCCTGGGGCTTCCCGTGGCCGGCCAGTGCCCGGTGGATGCCGGACAGGTCGGGGCCCACCCCTCGCGACGGGTTGATCAGTCCTGCGCCACGTTCGCCGCGGTCACATTCTCGATCACGCGGCCGAGTTTGATCTGGGCCCGGGTCAGGTTCTGGATGCGTGCGGCGATGCGGTCGCGTTCGATGATGAGCTGGTCGAGCATGGCGGGCGTCGCGACGCCGGTGCTCACGCACGGCAGGAGTTCGACGACGGTACGGCTGGAGAGGCCGGCCGCGAAGAGGTCCTGGATGAGCTGGACCCGCTCCAGGGCTTCGTCGGGATAGTCACGCTGTCCACCGGGCGTCCGCGTCGATTCCAGGAGCCGCTGTTCCTCGTAGTAGCGCAGGGCCCGCACGCTGACCCCCGACTGCCTGGCGAGCTGTCCGATGCGCATGACGCAGGTCACTCCCTTCCTGCTCGTACCTCACGTCGACGTCAGGTTCAGGCTAGCAATGCCGGCTCCGGCGGCAGCTCCGGGGGCCGAGCGAACCGTTTTCAGCGCCGAGATTGATCATGACTCGGTGGCGGCCCCGAGGGCGTTCACGCGGGTTCGCGTACGCACGGCCGTCCTCGCGTCGTGCCGGGATCGTCGAACCCGCCCGAGGGCGCATGGGTGTCGACCGTGACGGGCGGCGTGATCCCTCGTAGTGGCGCAGGCCCCCATGCCCACCCCCGCCCGCTCGGCAACCTCACCCATCCGCGCCCGCCCTCCTCCGGCCGGGCGGCAGTTGCGGCTTGCACCTCACGTCAACGTCAGGTTCTAGAGTGACGAGCGTCGGATGAACACGTCATTCCGGCCCGTCGAACTAAGGCAGATCACTATGCGCGCAGCCCGGTTCCACACATACGGCGGAGCGGAGAACCTGGTGATCGAGCAGGCCCCCGACCCCCACCCCGGACCCGGTGAGATCCGTGTCCGCGTCGCGGCGGCCGGCGTCAATCCCATCGACTGGAAGCTGCGCGCCGGCGCCCTGCACCTGCTGATTCCCCTGGAGCTGCCCGCCATTCCCGGGCGCGACGGCGCCGGTGTGGTCGACGAGATCGGCGACGGGGTGCGGGGGGTGAGCATCGGCGACCGGGTCTTCGGGCTGGGCGGTGTCACCGGGGCGACCGCGGAGCTGCTCGTCCTCTCGGCTTGGGCGCACACCCCCGATACGTGGAACGGCGAGCAGGCCGCGGGCGCCGGTCTCGCGTCCGTGACCGCGATGGGTGGACTGAACGCGCTCGGCTCCCTCGCGGGGCGCACCCTTCTCGTCGAGGGCGCCGCCGGAGGCGTGGGCAGCGCGGCGGTCGAGATCGCGGTGGCGCGAGGTGCCACCGTGATCGGGACAGCCGGCGAACGCAACCACGAGTTCCTCACCGCGCTCGGCGCCGTTCCCACCACCTACGGCCCCGGCCTCGCCCAGCGCCTCACCACCCTCGCTCCGCACGGCGTCGACATCGTGCTCGACACCGCGGCCTCCGGCTCCCTGGACGACCTCGTCGCGATCACAGGCGACCCGAAGCGCGTCGCGACGGTCGCCGACCACGCGGGCGGGCAGCGCCTGGGCACGTATGTGGTCAACGCGGCGAACGATTCCACTCTCCTGTCCGCGGCGGCGGAACTGGGCGGGCAAGGCCGCTACACACCCCGTATCGAACAGGCCTACCCCCTGGAGCGGATCGCCGAGGCCCACGCGCACGCCGAGCGCGGACGCACCCGAGGAAAGATCGTGATCTGCATCTGAACAGGCCGATCCGTATCCGAATGGGCCCACGAGGTGGGTAACTCGCAAATACGGTGAAGTGCCGTGCATGTGCACGCGCGACGACGCCCTGACGAAGTCCGACAAAGAGATCGTGGAAATCCTTGAGACGTATGACCTGACCGGGACCGTCCGGTCGGCGGCGACCTTGGCGAGACACCACCCGAAGACGGTCGAGCGGTACGTCGAAGCCCGTGCCGGCGGGCGCAATCCCCAGGAACGAGAGCCGCGGCTGAAGATGATCGACACGTTCCTGGAGCGGCCGTGGGTTCCCGAGCCGGGCCGCCGGCGATCGCCGTGACCGGTGCTGTGGTTGCGCGAATCGGCGCCGGTCGGTGCGTTGTCGGTGCTGCGGGATGTGCGGTGCCGTTGCGCATCGTCCCATTGCCGGAACCGGGCAGCCTTCGTGGCTCTGCATTGCCGACCGGGCTGAACAGCCCTGACCACCCCGAGCGTTCCCCTCGATGGTCACGACGCGTGTTCGACGTCGCGCCGCGTTGGAGCGTGGCGTCCCATTTTTCGCAGGGGCCCTGTGGGACCGCGTCGTCGGTCAGGCGGGGTCCAATCGGTCCGGAAGGGCGAAGAGCGGGAACAGCCGCCGGGTGTCGCGGAAGAGGTTGATCCCGGTGATCCGGGTGCCGGATGTTTCCAGGCCCGGTTGTCGGTGCCGGTGTGTCGGTGTCGTCGAGGGCGGCGACCGCACGCGCCCACGCTTCGACGAAGGGTGCGTACATGCAGGTCATCACCCCTGTATGCCCCTTCCGTGCCCCTTCCGTGCCCCTTCCGTGCACCCTCGGAACAAGGCCTGCGTTCGGCGTCGCCGGACCCTCACGGTCACAGGACGCCGCTCACAGCGCAACGACACGAACCGAAGCACCCACCCCCATCCGCCACGGACGTGGCGCCGTCCGGAACGGCCGACGTGAGGGTTCACCCGGCACGACTCGGACGTCGCCCCGCCCCGGAACCGGACACTCCCCGCCTGGGCGGGCCGTCTCCCGGACGGCCGCACCTACAACACCTGCCCGTCCGCGGGGATCTGCGCGCAACCCGCCCGCGCCGGGATGTACCGGGTCCCTGTCATCCTGACGGCCCACGCGCGCAACCTCATGCTCGTCCCCCATTCCAGGGTGAGCCCTGCCCTCGCGGCGTCGAGATCCCGGAGCAGGTGCGGTGCGACACCGGTGTGGCAGGGCAGTTGGCCGGCGTCGGGGACGGCATCGGTCCGGGTAGGAGGCCTGGCTCCGGTACGGCGGCCGCCGGCCCACGACGGGCTTTGACAGAGACGGCCCGTGACGTTACGGAGCGTCAGTTCCGCATCACCGTGACGGGCCTGACCCCGCCGCGCCGCGCCGCGCTGGGAGAACGACGGTTGCTCCCTGCCGCACCGGGACTTCACGGGCGCGGGGCGCTCCGACGGGGGGTCACCGATGAGTTTCGACCGGGCGCGGAGTCGTTACCGGGAGAGAGACAACCGACCACCGCCTGGAGGCACCATGTCCACCAATGGCAACGCGTTGCCACCCGTCGTCGACGCTTCCACCTGGGAGAAGAGCCTGGCCGCTCTGCGCGTGCGGGAGAAGGCCGCCACCCGCGAGCTCGACGCCATCGCGGCCCAGCGCCGTCGGCTGCCGATGGTGGAGATGCCCGACTACGTGCTGGAGGGCGAGGCGGGCCCCGTCCGGCTCGCCGAAGTCTTCGGGGATCATCCCCAACTGATCGTCTACAACCACATGTGGCACGAGGGCGCCGAGTGGCAATGCCAAGGCTGCACCGGCTTCACCTCCCAGTTCACCCGGCTCGCCGCCCTGGAGAAGTTCGCCGCCCGGTTCGTGATAGTCACCCAGGGCCCCATCGGCGAGGCCCTCGCCTACAAGCGCAAGGTCGGAAACACGATGACGTGGTACTCGACCGCGAACAGCACGTTCGGCAGCGATGTCGGCGCCCCGCCGAACGGCGGGTTCGCGGTCAACGTGTTCCTGCGCCACGGCGACACGGTCTACCGCACCTGGCACACCGACGGCCGCGGCACCGAGCAACTGAGCCACCTGTTCGGCCTGGTCGATCTCCTGCCCTACGGCCGCCAAGAGGACTGGCAGGACCTCCCCGAGGGCTGGCCCCGGTCGCCGGCCTACAGCCGTTGGGCGTCGTCGCAGGAGATCGCGGCAGCGTACGGCGAGGGCGATCGCTGAGGCAGCCGGGAGCAGTCCCGGTGGCGCCCCGGTGGTCTGACACCAGGCGGACGCCGCCGCGTCCGCCGGCTTCTCGGACCAGGCGCACTTCCTCATCGACGCCGATGTCCCGGTCGACGGCGAGTCGTTCGTGTCCTCCCGGTGGGAGGGGCCGACCGGGTCGGGCCGCGATCGCCGCGAACGGGGGCGTGTGGGTGCCGCCGAACGCGGGTGACTTCGACGGCCAGGGCCTCACCGACGACCGGATCGCGCGGTTCGTCGACGGCGCCACCCCGCACCGGGCGCCTCACCGACGGAGCCGGCCGTGCTGACCCGTCCCCTGGACGAGTTTCCGACGACGTACGTCAAGTGCCTGCTCGACGGCGCGGATCCGAGCCACGAGGTGGCCGGGTTGCTCGCCGGTGAGCAGTGGGAGTTGGTCAGGATGGACACAGGCCACTGGCCGATGTTCTCCCGGCCGGACGAACCGGCGAGGATTCCGCTCGACGCTGTGTGGGAGCCGCGCGGGTCCGGGCCCTCGCCGGTGACCGGGCTTCCCCGCGAGTGGGAGGACGAGTTGTTCCGCACGGACCCGGCGGCCGAGCGGTTGACGGTCGGTGCCGGCTGCCGCGTAGGGATTCCCCCGACCCTCCCGCGTCCGGGCCCTGGTCACGTGGACCGCACACGGGACTTCGCGGCGGCCGGCCTGGGCCATGCCTCCCCTGATCGACCGCGCACCGTCCACTGGGGAACCGGCTGACCACAACGCACCGCACCCGAAGCGACGGTCCGCTGCGACGTGTTGGGGTCGCGGTGAACAAGCGCCCCGGCCGGGCCGTGCCGTGGCAGACGTGGCACTTCTGCGGCTCCCGGCCCGAGGTCCGGGAGCGGCGTGCGGGCGGGGGTGGGGCGCCGGGGAGGTGCGGCGAGCCGTGGTGCGCGCCGTGGGCGATCCGCATCCGCCGGCCGGTGTTGCGGATATTGGGAACCGGCCGGCGGTACTGGCGGGCCGGTGCTGTCAGCGGGCCGTGCCGAAGTTCTGCGTCCAGTAGGAGTTCGGGCCCGCGAGGCCGACGCCGATCTCCTTGAAGGCGCAGTTGAGGATGTTCTGCCTGTGTCCGGGGCTGTTCATCCAGCCGGTCATGACCTGCTGGGCCGTGCTGTAGCCGTAGGCAATGTTTTCGCCGTAGGTCTTCCACGTGTAGCCGGCGCGGGTGATGCGCTCGCCCGCGTCGGAGCCGTCGGAGCCGGTGTGCGACATGTTGGCGTGGGCGGCCATGTCCTGGCTGTGCTGCAGGGCGGCGGCCGTCAGTTTCGCGTTGACGGTGAGTGCCGAACATCCTGCCTTGGCGCGCTCCTGATTGACGAGGCTCACCACCTCGGCGACGGGGCCCGAGGACGGAACGGCCGGGGTGGTCGGCTTCTGCGTGTCGGCCGGCGCGGTCGGCTTCGTCGGGGCGGGGGGCGCGGTCGGCTCCGTCGAGGTGGGGGGTGTGGTGGTCGGCTCCGTCGAGGTGGGGGGCGTGCTTGCCGCGGTGGTCGGCTTGTCGACCGGGTTCGTCGGCCGGGTCGGGTCAGGCTGTGTCGATGCCGCCGCGATGGGGGGTGTGCTTGCCGCGGTGGTCGGCTTGCCGACCGGGTTCGTCGGCCGGGTCGGGTCAGCCTGTGTCGGCGCCGTCGAGGTGGGGGCCTTGGCCTTCCCGGTGGGCTTGCGCTTGTGCGGAGTGTGAGTGGTCTTCGCGGTCGGCTGGGTTCCCCCGGTCGGATCGGCCGCACTGTTCGTCGCACTGTCCGTCCGGCTGGGGACCGGTGTGCCGGGGAGGGGCTGACTGAAGAACGGGTGCGTGCTCTGGTTGCCGACGTTCCTCGTCGCGCCCGCGGCGTTCTTCGTCGCGCCCGGGCCCTGGGAGGCTATGCAGGCCATGGCGGCGGTGGGTACGCCGATGATGCCCAGGGTGGCGGCGGCTATGGCCATCTTCTTTTTGTATTGCGTTCTACGGTGCTTCCGCATGCGTGACCTCACTTGGTTTCGGCGTAGCGTCCTGTTACCGGGGCCGTCGGACGCCGGCGGGCCGCCATTGTTGGAAGTCCGCGAACGGGCTCGCAAGTACCGGCGCCCGTGTGCGGTGCGGAGCCGGACGGCAGACTTGACTCGAGGCGGACAGTCATGCCTGTGGCGTGGTCACCGGGTGGTGCGAAATTGGTGATCGGCGATCGGAAACGCCTATGGCCATCGAAAATGACACATGGGATCCCGTTCACCGGGATGCTCAATTCGACCGAGAAGCGGATTGGTCGTCTCCAGTCGGACAAAGCACGATAAGTAGGCGAGGTTCGGAAGGCGTAACGCTTCCGTGGCCACTCGCGCGCCCGTGACGCATGTCACTGTTTCAGCAGTGGTCGGACCGTGCCGTGGGCGTCGTGCGCCGCATTCCGGGGGACGGCGACACTCCGTGGCGGCGGAACATGGCCGCCACCGTCGACGACCTGATCGCCCAGCTCGAACGCGGCCGCCTTCCCTTCCCCCGCTGTCCGGCGCAACACCGCGGCCTGATCCTCGCCGACACCGAGGCCGCACCCGACGAGGCCCCGACCTGGTCGCCGACGAAACAGCCGGCCGCCCAGCCGACCCCGCCGACCGCGCCGACCACCAGCGGAACGCCTGCCCCGGTCGGAGCCGGACCCGAGGCCGAGTTCCGGCTCACGCGGGCGGTGGTTGGCGAGGGTGTCAGGCATCGCGTCGTCGAAGCGGCACAGGACGTCGACGCGACCAGTGGCGTCTCAGCAAGCTCAGGCGTAGCGCTCGCCCGGCCGGTCGACGCCGGCCGGGGCGGTGACAGGCGAGGGGATGGCATCGCGTCTGCCGGCGGGCCGCCCCACCTGACTCATCGGCAGGCCAGGCAACACCGGGCGCGGCATCGCCGCGGCCCGACGCGGGAACCCGCCGTCATCCCACCGTCTCGGTCGAGGCGAGCGCGAAATCCAAGGCTTCCTGCTTCGTCCGGAGGGCGCCCGCACGGTAGGCCGCGGTGAACCTGGGCTCGCCGAGAACGTCGCTGATCAGCGCGTTGTGGCGGGCGCTGTCCGCCGTCAGCCGATGCATACCGAACAAGCCCACGGCTCCGGCCGGTCGGATTGCCTCCGCAGCGCCGACGAGGTGCGCGGCCGTCTCCGGGTCACCGAGTTGTGCGACTGCCCATCCCAACCCCTCCACCGCCGCAGCGGCCCCGACCCAGTCGTTGAAGCGGCGTTTGGTCTGTACGCACTGCCGCATCGGCAGCACCGCGGCGGCCGGATTGCCGGTCTCCAGGTGGGTCAATCCCATGATCCAGCGCACATAGGACAGATGCCATTGTTCGCCCATGTCCTCCGCCATCGGGATCACGTCCGCGTACCGGCGCCAGGCTGCGTCGAGCTCTCCCCTGTAGGTATGGGTCAAAGCAAGTTGTGCGAGGGACAATTGCCGGCAGAACAAGTCCGCAGCCGCCTCGCTCGCCGCCAATGCCGCGCGGGACTCGGAGACGGCCGCGTCGAGTTCGTCGCTGAACAGGTGAATGAGGCCGCGAACCATCTTCGCGCGGCCTTCGATGCCCCGGAGATCCGAGCGCCGGGCGTACGCCTCGGCCGCGTCGCAATGGCGGGCCGCTGCGGACAGGTCACCTTGCACCAACGCGACGAAGCCGCACGCCCAGACCGCGTACGCACGGTGCGGGCCGGGGGTCGGATTCTGCGCGAGCGCCGCTTCGAGTGCCCGGCGTCCCTCGTTCAGGTGCCCGCAGGCGATCCAGTACAGCCACAGGGACGCGGCGGTGCGCATACGGTCGGCGGCCCCGGCCCCGGACTGGGCCGACAGGGCCATGCGCACGTGGTGGTGCTCCTTGCGGATACGTGCGAAGGCGGCCACCTGTGCCGGGCCGTACCACTGCTTCTCCGCGTCCTCCGCCAGCCGCCGGCACCAGGTCAGGTGGCGGAGCCGTGCTGCCGCGGCGTGCTCGCCGTCCAGCAGGGTGAGACCGTAGGCCCTGATGGTCTCCGGCATCTGGAAGCGTGTGACCTCGCCGTCCGAGACCGGGACCAGCAGGGACTTGTCGACGATCCCGGAGACGGCCGCCAGCGGCTGGGGAACGGCGACGAGTTCCTCGACCAGTTCGAGGGGCATGGTCCCGACGGCCAGGGATGCCCGAGCCCACGCTCCGCGTTCGTTGTCGGTGCACAGATCGCGGCTCCAGTCGAGCAGCGCGCGCATCGTGCGATGCCGGGGGTGCGCGGTCGGATCGACCATCGACGCGAGCGTGAACGTCTCGTCCAGTCGCGCCAGGAGTTGGCCGACTGTGAGGACACGCAGCCATCGTGCCGCGAGTTCGATGGCCAGCGGCAGTCCGTCCAGGCGACGACACAGGGTGGTGACGACGGCCACGTTGTCATCGGTCAGCCGGAACCCCGGCTGGACCGCCGTGGCACGGTCGGCGAACAGCCGTAACGCGTCGTACCGTTGCGCTTCGTGCGCGCTGGGCGCGGGGCCGTCCACGGGTAGTACCAGGGGCGCAACCGCGAACACGTGCTCCCCACCCACCGCGAGCGCCTGTCGGCTCGTCGTCAGGATCGTCACGCCGGGCGCGGCCCGCAGCAACGTCTGTGCGAGCGCGGCACATGCCGCGTGCAGGTGCTCGCAGTTGTCGAGGACCAACAGCAGGTTCATTGGGGCGAGTTCGGTGACCAGCGCGGTAGCCGCGTCGCGCGCCGGATCGTCCCCCAGGGCAAGTGCGGAGGCCACGACTTCGGCGAGGACGCCGGGATCGCTCAGGTCGGCCAGCTCCACGACGCGCACGCCGTCGCGGTACGCACCGGCCGCCTGGCGCGCGATCCGCATGGCGAGCCGGGTCTTGCCGACGCCGCCCGCGCCGGTCAGTGTCACCAGCCGGGCCTGCTGCAAGAGGGTCAGGGCCGTCTCCAGTTCGGGCTCGCGCCCGATGAAGCTGGTCGTTTCGGCGGCGAGCCAACCGGGCGTGCTTCCGTCCTCCCCGCCGGACACCCGACTCGGTTCCTCAGGACGATCCGTCGCGGCGTGGGCATCCTCCCACTGCGTCTTCCAAGCGCTCTCGTCACCTCCGCAGGCACGGACGTAGGCCAGGGCAACGTCGAGGCTGGGAAGGCGCATCCCGGTTGCCGCCTGCGAAAGCGTGCTGGCGCCGAAGTGCGCCCGGCGCGCCATCTGCGCGTATGTCAGACCCGCCTCGGCACGCAGGTCGCGCAGCCCCTGAGCGAACGCCTCGGTCGGGCCGGCGTTCGCGTCGACGTGCCTTTCGGGACGGCCCCGCTTGGCCGACATGCACTCCCCCCGCAAGCAATTGTTCATTTGACCATCGATTGATTATCGCGCGCTCGCGGGGTGGGGAACATCCGCTCCGCGTGGCAGCCTCGGCCTGGCTGGAGAGTTCACCACCACATGTCCGAGGAGGCGCGCGTGAACGAAGAACCGCGCATCGAGTCCGCTGACGTCTACGAGCCCCCGCTGCCGCGTGAGGTCGACACCTTCGCCGACCTTGCCCGCGACACCATCCACGGGATCCCGGAGGACTCGTCGGGCGCGAAGGCGGCGCGATGACGGACGCGTACAGACCGGTCCAGGTACGGATCGAAGCAGGTGCTTTATGGGTCGGCGGTGACGCGTACCCCCTGCGCAACATCTCCCACGTGGGTCAGCGCAGCCTGCCTCCCGTGCGGAGGAATGGCAGCGCAGCCCGCGATGCGCTCACGTCAAAGATAAAGATGGTCGCGATCGTCGGTGGCATCCTCACCGTCGTCACGGTGGGCGTCGCTCTCGTTCCCACAGCCGTCATCCTCGTACTGCTGCACCGGCGCAGGGCCAACCTGCGGGATCTGCCGGACCTCCCGGCATTGCACGGGTTGATCATCAACACCGCCGGAACCCAGCGGGACGCCGTCTGGAGCACCGCGAGGCATGAGATCGACTACCTCGTCCAGGAGATCACCACGGCGATCGGCAAACCCGACGGGAGGCGGCTGACCTATGTCGTACAGCATGCCGTCGCCGGCGACTACATCCAGCAGTCGGGCGCGAACAGCGTCGGCAAGGCCAATCATTTCGGTTCCGGCAATATTTCGGCAGGTTGATGATGAGCAACGAACAGATTCGGCAATACGGGGCGGGAAGCATCGGCAAGGCGGCCCACTGGGGTTCGGGTGACATCGTGGCGGGAGGCAAGACGGTCGGCGCGGCCGATACCAAATCCGAGCTCGACAAACTGCTCGCGGCGATCGACGCACTGCGTCAACACTTGGACGACGCGCGTCGCGCGGAACTCGACGAAGCAGTCCTGGAGATCCGGCCGGACAGGACCGGAGCGGAGCTGAATGCCCCACTCACGCGGATCGCCGGCATCGCCGCCCTCCTCGGGGGCGTCGGAGGCCCCGTGATCAGCGCCGTCCAGGCACTCCTCGCCACCTTTTCCAGCTGAGGACGGTCGGGGACTGGACACGGAGCATCAGCCACCGCGCCAGCCGCCGTGAGGTGGGTGAGGACGAGGTGGCTGCCGCCGGGCAACGGTGCGCACAGGGCGTGGGCGAGGTGGTGTGCGGTGTGGTCGTCGTCCACGTCCTGCGGGAGTGGCCCCGGCAGGAGCGCCGGTGGGGGTGTCGGTGTCGAGGGCGGCACGCACGAGTGGGTGCCGCCCTCAGGGCGCGGGGTGGTGCGGGTCGGCGCGGTACTCGGGGAACGGCTGCTATCCGGGGGACATGACCTCGTAGAGGTTTCCGGCGTCGTCGGTGAAGTACGGGCCACGAGGGCACAACGGGTGGTCGATCCGACCGTTGTCGGGCTCGCTGGGATCGTTGCCATAGGGCACCCCGGCGGCGCGAAGCCGGGCAAGGATCCCGTCGAAGGACGACGGGTCCACGTCGAAGGCCAGGTGATGGCCGACCGGATTCTCGACGGACATGAAGTCCAGTGTCAGGGAATCGTTGATCCGCACGGGTGCGAAATGCCGGTCCGCACCTTGATGGTCCAGTCCCATGACGGAGGCGAAGAAGCGCGCCGCCGCCTCGTTTCCGAGCCGCCGGAACGGCCGGTTCGTCCCCGCCCGCCTGTCGCATGGAGCGCACCGACCACCGCGCCGATCCGGTCCAAGTGGGCGTGCAGCGCCGCGGCGGCTTCGGTCAACCGGTGGACGAGCGGCTGTTCCATGGGCACCAAAGCGAGTTCGGCGAGGGCGTGGGCCGGGCTGAGTGCCTCGCTCACGCACGCGTCCAGGAGTTCCTCCTTGTCCGCGAAGACGCGGAAGATGGTGCCTTCCCCGATGCCTGCGGCCCGGGCGACCTGGCGGGTGGTCACCGCGCTGCCGTGCTCGATCACGAGAGGAAGCGCGGCACGAACGATCATCTCCCGGCGGCTGTCGGGATCCATCGCCGGTGCTCTTCGCCGACCGGAGGTTGTCGCCATGGCGCAAGGATCGGAGTGAGCACTCACTCCGGTCAAGACGTCCGAGGCACACGGCGTGAACGGGCGCTGGTGAACGGCACTCTCGCCTCCCCGTCGGCCCCGCCGGGCACCGACGCGGCGGCATACACTTCGCTTTCCTCGGCGGGTCGGCCGATCGGCGGATGCGGGTATGCCGGCTGCCTGCCGAAGACGGTTGTCGATCCGATTGCCCGGTGGGGGCGGAGCCGAATCCTCATCCCGGCCCCGCGCCGGCTTCGTCGGTGACGGCGGCCTCGGCGGTGAGGACGCGGCCGCGTGCGAAGGCCGCGGCGCCGGGATCTCGGTTACCCGGGCCCCGCCGGCAGGCCTTCCACGTCGTCGTGATCGTCCCCGCCGGGAAATTCTCACGCCGTTGTGGTTCGGCGTGTGGCGCGGATGGCCTGGATTCTGCTGTGATGGTACGCGTTCGCGATCGCGCGTCGACGGTCGTACTCGGGGCCGCGTACGGTCTGTTCCGCATGGCGACGGTATCCATACACCGGTCCCCCGCCGAGGTAGTAGCCGGGGTGCCGTTCACTCGCTGCCAACACCAGTGCGGTGTCCTCGCTCGTCGGCACCGCCGGCCAACCGCCGACGTCCCACAACACCGACGTCCGCCACAGCACCGCACACCCGTGAAAGGGCAGGAACCCCAGCCGCAGGAACGCGTCGTACACCACCCCACGCTCCTGAACCCCTTCCTCCAGATGATGGGGAAAGGCGACGCGTCGGCCGTCGTCGTGAAAGTCGACGGTGAGCCCGGCGCACCACGGCGCGTCGCTCACCACGACCGCCGCGAGGAGCCGGTCCAAGCCGCCCGGCAGCCACTCGTCGTCGGCGTCCAACACCGCCGTCCACGCCGTGCGCACATGGGACAGCGCCACCGAACGCGCTGTCGAGGGCCCCGCCGCCCGGCCCGCCGGAACCAGCCGCACACCGGGCACGATCGCACGGCACTCCCGTTCGACGAACTCGATCACGTCCGGCGGAACGACGTCCCCGTCCCAACAGACGATCCAATCCACCGCCGCGCCCTGGTTGCCCAGCGACACCGCCGCCGCGGGCAGATACGACAACGCCTCGCGATGCAGGGCCGTGACCACGGAAACCCGTCCGCCGCCCCGCACTGCCTCCTCCGACACCTGCGTCCTCCACTCGATCCGAATACGTCCACAGGGCGCACGAATGGCTACGTGACGCGGAAGTTGGCCATCATGGCCATGTCCTCGTGTTCGAGGTTGTGGCAGTGCATCATGTACCGGCCCTTGAACCCGTCGAAGCGGGCGAGGACTTCGACGGTCTCGTAGGGGCGCGCATCCACCGTGTCCTTCCAGCCCGCGTCCGTGGCGGCGGGTGCGCCGGCACCGCGACCGACGACCGCGAAGTGGGCCAGGTGCAGGTGGACCGGGTGGTGGAAGTCGCTGGACAGGCGCCACAACTCGACGGTGCCCAGCGCCGGGTCGGCGAGGTGCTCGTCGGGGTCGAACACACGGCCGTTGATCGTCCACATCCGTGCGCCTGCGCGTTTGGTCTGTCGGAAGTCGAACGTGCGGGTCCGCACCGCGTCACCTCGTGTCGGCAGCCTCGGCTCCGAAAGCCGTTCGGGGATCCGGGACTCGTCACGGGCCCGGCGTACCACCCGGAACCGCATCACCTCGCGGGTACCGGCGGTCTCGCCGAGCGTGTTGCGCACCGTCACCTCGGTGCCGACGGGGTAGCGACCGAAGTCGACGACCAGGTCGAATCGCTCCGCCGGGGAGATCGGCACCCGGTCGTGCCCCATCGGCCGCTCCAGCAGGCCGCCGTCGCTGCCGACCTGCACGAACGCCGGGCTCCCGTCCGGTGGTTCGGGGTGCAACCGCAGCCCGTACCGGCGGGCGTTGGACGCGTTGAGCACGCGCAGCCGGTATCTGGCCGCCTCGACCTCCAGCACCGGCCACGGCGCCCCGTTGACCAGGACGACATCGCCCAGGACCCCCTCCATGAAGTCGTCCTCGACACCGGGTCTGCCGATCAGGGTGGGGTCCAACGCCGGGTAGCGAAACTCCCCGCCGGCCTCGAACGCGCGGTCGCAGATCATCAGCGGGACGTCGCGCTCGCCGGACGGCAGCGGCAGCGCCTCGTCCTCCGCATCCGTGACCAGGAAGAAGCCCGCCAGGCCCCGCCACACCTGCGGCCCGGAGAAGTCCATCCGATGGTCGTGGTACCACAGCGTCGCCGCCCGCTGGGCGAGCGGATAGACGTAGTCCTTGGTGTGGGCGTGTGTCGTCCACTGGTTCGGGCGCACCACCATCGCCCCGTGCCCGCCGTGCCCGCCGTGCCCGCCGTGGCCGCCGTTCTGCGTTGCCTGGTGGACGGCGTTCACGGCCGGGCTGTACCCACCCTTGGAAATCACCAGATCGGTGGGGTACCCGTCGGACTCGGGCGGGGTCACGCCGCCGTGCAGGTGCGTGGACGTCGGCACCACCAACTCGTTCCGCACCCGTACCACCGCCTCGTGTCCCGACCGCACCCGAAACGTCGGGCCGGGAAACGTCCCGTCGTAGCCCCACACCGTGGTCCGCGTCCCCGGCAGGATCTCCGCCTCGGCCGCCCGCTGCACCACCTCGAACCGTGACGCCCCCGACGCGTCCACCACCGGAACCGCCTGCGCGGGAATCGGCAACGGCACGGTGAACGGTTTGGGCAACCGCGCCCGGCTGCGCAACAACTCCCCGCTCGTCGTGGTCGTCGAACAACCGACCGCCGCGGACAGGGCCACGCCCCCGCTCAACCCCAGGAATCCCCGACGCGACAAGTATCGGCTCATATCGTCGGCTCCCGATGCCGACGAAACCCGAACGACCAGGTCAGATTCCAGGCTGCGACACCCACGAGGGCCGTCCCGAGCGGGATGTGCAGGGCCAGATTGCGCGCGCCGCCCGCGCCGATCTGCGTGACGACCAGGACGAACAGCACGGGCGGATAGGCGAGGTACCAGACAGGGCCACGCCCGAACCACCACAGCAGCACGGCCGCGACCATCTGCACCATGGGAAACAAGACCAGCGACCCGCCCACGGCCCCGTGGACCCGGAGCAGATCCACATCACCGGTCACGAACCGGCCCGCCACAATCGCCTGCGTCAAAGTCCCGACCGCGAACAGGACGCCCAGTACGCGCACCACGACGACGGGCCACGTCCTCGGTCTGACATCCGATCGACGCGAACTCGCCCGTCCCCGGCCACGTTTACCTCTCAGTGCGGAGAACCGCGCTTCGTATCGATCCGGTGGTACATGCATCGCGATCTCCTCGTTCCGGCGCAACCGGATCGCATGGGTGAGGGGATGTCGCCCGCCCCGGAGGGATGGTCGGGAAGGCGACATCCTTCGAAAAGACGCCGGGACGGTGGGCATGAAGGACCTCGAACCACCGTGGAAACGGGGTGGTTTCGTGGGTCGACCCACTCGGTTGCGGAGCGATTCGAACTGAGATCAGTTTGTTCGACGGCTCGTGTGATGCCCTCATGAGCAAGGACGAAGTGCGCCGGCACCGGACGGAGTAGATCGGCTGCGCCGACCACAACCGAGGTGGTACACGCACCACGTGCGCTCACAACTCCGACCGTACGAACACCCCGAGGCCGTCTCGGGATGGGTACGTTCTCCTCGCCGGCCCAACGGGCCCGGCTCGCGGAGAGCGCGAGCGGCGCCCGAGCGGGGGCGTCTGTCTACGAGCCTTGTGTCCGCGTCAACGCGTACGGGTTACGGTGATGGCCGTGGTGAGGTCGTCCCACAGGTCTTCGACGTGTTCGCAACCGACACTGAGGCGAAGCAGGCCGAGCGGGACGTGTTCCTGGCCGGGGAGTTTGGCGCGTCGCTCGATCGTGCTCTCGACGCCGCCGAGACTGGTGGCCGAAGTGACGACGCGCACCGCGGCACAGACGGCGTCGGCGTGCGCTGCGTCGACGAGTTCGAAGGCGAGGACCGCCCCGAAGCCGGTCGTCTGCGCGGTTGTCCGAGCGTGCCCTGGATCGCCGGGCAGGCCGGGGTAGCGAACGCGGGTCACCGCCGGGTGCTCGGCCAGGCGGCGGGCGAGGACGCCGGCGTTGCACTCGCCTCGCTCGAGGCGAATCGCCAGGGTTCGGATGCCGCGCAGCGCCAGAAAGGTTTCCAGTCCCCCGGGAGTGGCGCCCGCCAGTGCCCGTCGATGACGCAGGTGCTCGGCCGTAGGGGCCGCCGCCGCGACGGCGAGACCCATGAGCAGGTCGGAGTGTCCGCCGACGAATTTCGTGGCACTGTGCACGACGATGTGCGCACCCAGAGACAGGGGTTGTTGGCGAAGAGGCGTGGCGAACGTGTTGTCGACGACAACGATGCCGCCGGCCGCGCGGCCGGCGGCACACAGTGTGGGGAGATCCGCGACCTCCAGGAGGGGGTTGGTCGGGGATTCGAGCCACAGCAGATCGGCCGGCGTATCGCCCGCCAATGCCGCCAGGGCCGCCTCGGTGTTGGTGACGTCGACCCTTTCGACGTCCCAACGTCCGCTGTCCACGCCGTCGGCCAGAAGAGCGCCCACGCCGAGGTAGCAGTCGGTCGGCGCGATCACCCTTGACCCGGCCGGTAGAAGGTCCAGCACCGCGGCGGCGGCGGCCATCCCGGAGGAGAACGCGACGGCCGACCCCCCTTCGAGGTCGCCGACCACCGACTCCAACGCCTCCCAGCCCGGGGTGGCGTCGTCGCGGGCGTATGCGCGGGCGCCGTCTACGGCTGCGTGATCCGCGCTGTGGAAGTTGGACGCCATGACGATCGGAACGTTCAACGGTCGCCCGCCGCCCGCAGGGCGCCCTCCGGTGATCACCCGGGTCTGCATCCGGGTCGTATCCCGCACGCCGGGCACGTCTTCCTTGATCGACAAGGTTCCTCCCACGGTAGAATCGACTTCGATACAGTGCACTATATTGCTCTGAAAGTGCAAGATTGAGAGGGGAAGGGCGTCGCCATCAAGGAGCGCGGCCCTTCGGGAACGCCGGTCCGGCCCAGCCGATCGCCGCATGCCGAGAACCGGCTGCGGACGCCGTACGCCGCAGACATCACACGCCGGTTCGGCACGCGACCCGCCGCCGTCGGCCGAAACGAACGCGTCGTCTACGCCGACCCGCCCCATGGGTTGTCACGCGGCCCCTGCCGACCGACCACGACGCAAGTGTCGTGCCGCCGCCCCGCGGTGACACCGCGACCACCGAACGCCTCGCGCCGAACGACCCCCCTACCTTGTGGTCGAAAACCGGGCCGCGCCCATGAGGGACCCACCCGGCCCGCCGCTGCGCCTACCCACTCTCGGTCGGCCCCGCGCCTCGGTGCCGCATCGATCCGGCAGCGGCAGGCCCGTCGGCAACAGCGCACAACCGGATCGGTACCCCTCGCAGGGCACGTCCGGGTCGAGGCGGACGGCCGGGTCCTGTTCCGGCGGCGCGCCCGGACACGTGACGGTCTCCTCGAACCGAGCAGATGCGTCAGGACGCGGAGCTTGCCGACGAGCCGCGACCGCGTTCGCGAGTGGTGGTCATCGTCCGGACCGACCGATGCCTGGGCTGAAGCACGGTCAAGACGAAGCGGGCCGACCCTTCGGCCGGCTCAACGTGCGCGTACGCGTGCGGAAGGTCTCCCGCGAATGAGGCCGAATCACCAGTCGCCAACACCTCCGCGGAGGTGCCCACGGTCAGTTCCACCCGTCCTTCGAGAACCAGGATGAGTTCGTGGGTGCCTTCGCTGTGCGCCGTACTCTCGTGTCGTTCACCCGGGGCGAGCGTCCAGTCCCACAGCTCGATCACGTCAGGCCCCTCGGACCCGGCCACGAGCACACCCCGCCCGCCCGACGACCCCTCCCACAGCGTGGGGGCCGTACCGCCACGTGTGACCAACAGCGCGGGCGGACGGACCACATCGACCAGCCACGGCAAACCCACGCCAAGCGCTTCCGCAATGCGCAGGAGCGTAGCGATGCTCGGGTTCGTGGACCCCTGCTCGATATTCACAAGCATGCGGCGGCTGACTCCGCAGCGCTGCGCCATTTCGTCGAGTGTCCACCTCCGATCGAGGCGCCCATCACGCACTCGCGCGGCGATCGCTCCCGCCACATTCGGCGCTTCCGCCATCTCCCGGGCCTCCCCAACCGACACTCCCAGGGCATTATAGTGCACTCAACTTGCAGTCGCCCGCGAACCAAGACCAAGGTGCCTCGACGATGCCGATCGGGGTCGGTCCCGGCATCGGTCGGCTCGTGCCGCGTGCCGACGCAACCGCGAGATCCCCAGGCCGGATGCCCCACCACACCCGCCCGAACAACCACGAACCCGTCTCACCGCATTCATGACACCCCAGCCACAGCACCCAACCACCCCCGACGTCGGGTGATCGATCACCTCCCGCTGCCCGAGTGGGCGGTACACGTCAGCGCACACGGACCAGGTCCCGGCTCCGGGACACGCCCTACCCGGTAGACGGGATCGCGCCATGCAATTGCCTCCATTCTTGATCGAGCACATGTTCGCCAAGCATGAGTTCACGTGCCGGGTGAACCTGACCGGATCGGACACCGAAGGACTGTCGCTGGACGCGCTCTGGGCGGTCGCCCCCGCGGAGACGCGTCGGTGGTATGAGTCCCTGACGCTGGGCTACACCGAATCCCCGGGGCACCCGCTGCTCCGGGAGCTGGCCGCCCAGTCCTCCGGTCTCCGGTCGGGGTCGGCGGTGCAGGTCTTCGCCGGCGCCACCGAGGCAGTGTTCGTACTCCTCAACGCCATCCTCGACCCCAAGGACCACGTGGTGGTCATCGGCCCCACGTACCAACTGCTGCTCGATGTGCCACGTGCGATCGGGGCGGAGGTGTCCGAGATCCGCCTCCGGCGCGAGGATGGTTGGCGATTGGACGTGGACGAGGTCAGGCGCGCCCTGCGGCCGAATACTCGGCTGATCGTGGCGAACTTTCCCCACAACCCCACTGGAGCCTTGCCGGAAGCGTCTGTCTTCGAGGAGCTTCTGGGTCTGGTGGACGACACGGAGACCCTCCTGCTGAGCGACGAGATCTACCGAGGCATCGAATCGGAGCCGCAACGCCGACTTCCGTCCGCGGCGGCGATCACCGCCAACGCGATCTCTGTCACGGGGGTTTCGAAGGTATTGGGCATGGCCGGGGTCCGAATCGGCTGGACGGTCACTCGGAACGCAGCGGTAACGGCGCGCCTGCTGGACTACCGCTACTGGACGACTCTGGCCACGAGCGCGCCGAGCGAGGTCCTCGCCATCGCGGGTCTGCAGGCGGCTCCCGCGCTTGTGGGCCGCGCCAACAGTCTGGTCCGTGCCAACGCGGAGGCGCTGGCCTCGTTCGTGGAGTCCACACCCGGGTGGGACTGGGTGCCCCCAGTCGGTGGGACCTGCGCCTACCCGTGGCTGACGGCGACGGAGGCGCGGGCGTTCTCCGCATGGCTGGTCGATCATCACGGTGTGCTGTTGGCCCCTGACGTGATGTTCGGGCATGCCGGTCAGCACCTGCGATTCGGCATGGGCAGGGAACTGTTCTCCGCGGGGATGGCCACGCTCGCCCAAGCCTGGCCGGAGTGGCAGCACAAAACCTCCTGAAGAGCGCCCTGGTCGCCGGCGCGCTCACCGCCGCCTCCGTCGCGGGCGGCCGAAACGCTCCGGGAGGCGACCCGGCAAGACCGGCCGGCCCGGGACCGGCGGTGCAGGGCCCTCGGATCCAGGTATAGCTGCCAGGTCGGTCGCCGGCGCCGGTGTCGATGCCGCGCTGGGGAAGCGCGGCCACCACCGCGGGTCGGCCGGCTTGGCGGACCGGTCCGCGTAAGTGTCCCCGGGGATGGTTCCGGAGCCGAAGACCGTCAGCTCGCAGCCCACGTCGAGGGCGTCCCGGCCGTACCGCTGCCGCAGTTCCTCGGCGGCCGTGGCGGCGGCTGCGAGGTGTGCCGGCATCGCGTCCGACTCGGCTTCCATAAGGCGGGGCTGCAGGCTGACGTGTAACCCCAGGTCCAGGGCGGCGCGGGCGGCCTCGGTCAGCCGCGGCGGGCCGCCTTCCGGGCTTGCGTGCGCAGGTGCTCGTCGGCGGCGACGATCCGGGTGCTCACGCCCCACCGCACCACGCGCAGGTCGCGTTCGGCCAGCGCGGTGAGCCTGCCGACCTGGTCGGCGGTCAGGACCTGCGTGCCGACCGCCGCCAGGGCCCGGAAGGCGGTGTCGGTATCGGTGGCCGCTTCGAGTGCGGTCAACGCGGTGTCCGCGAGCGCCGCACGGTTCGCCGCGGGATCGAGGGCGAGCAGTGCCAGTACGGCCGAGGGCGCCGAGGGCGGCTCGTCGAGGAGCGTGGTCAGACGTGGCAGCAGCGGCAGTGCCGCCCGGCCCAGATCGGCCGCCGTGCGTGCGGCGTGCGCGCGCACCGAGTCGAACCACATCTCGCCCTCGACGTCGGCCAGGACCGCGTCCAGCGTGCGCACCGCCGCGTCGGCGTCGCCGGTGATCCGCCACAGGGCATCGGCGATCGTGATCTCGAGGTGCAGGCCTGGGATCGTGCGCCGGCGTTCGGACGAGGGGGACGCGGCGCGCAGCAGCGGCACGAGTTCGGCGGCGGCCGGGCCGAGGGCGGCGGCTTCCGTCACGGCGGCGGTCACCCGGTAGTCGCGGGCGGCGAGTTCGGCCCCGAGCGTCGCCATCAGTGGAGCGGTCGAGCCGGTCAGTGCGTACAGCGCGCGTGCCGCCTCGGCGCGACCGGGCTCGGGGCCAAAGGCGTACGCCGCGCGCAGTCGCTCGCCGACCTCGTCGCACCGGTCGGACGGGCACACGGCGCCCAACGCTCGCGCGGCGCCGGCCGGGAACCGCTCCAGGACGGCGCACAGTTGCGACGTAGCCGAGGCGGCGTCGGTGCCCCAGTGGGTGAGGAGCCACAGGAGATGGCCGGCCTCGCTCTCGCCCAAGTCGGTGCGGCCCAGGCGCGTGCGGATCGCGTCCAGGAGCGCCGGGTCGAACGGGAACGGCGCCCCGCCGGGTACCCGGGCGTCGGCGAGCAATCCGAGCGTGGGATGCCGGTGTTCGAGATCGTGCGTGAGCATCGCGGCAGCCCGCCGGGGTGTGGCGGCGGCGAGCACCGCCAAGGCGCGGTGCGTCTCCCCGGCCAAGGCGTCGTCGGCGTGCTCGGCCCGCTCGACGAGCGCGGCGAGTGCGTCCGGGGCGGCCGCGGGCAGGGTCACGTGTGTGGCGATCTCGCTCAGGATCTGCAGCGCGCTCGTCGCCGACTCCGGATCGTCGAGCAGCGCCACCAGCGCCGGCAACAGGGCGACCGTCGCTCCGCGGGAGGTCGCGCACGCGGTGTGCGCCGCGTACAAGGCCGCTTCGCGCACGTCCGCGCGGACATCGTGCAGCCCCGCGTCCAAGAGCGCGCACGCGGCCTCGCGATCGCCGACACGATCGCGCTCCAGGAGGGCGGCCACGACGTGGGTCAGCGGCTCGTCCTGCTCCAGGTGCGGCCGTTCGGCCAAGTACTCGTCGGCCGGGAGCACGGCGAGCGTCGCCTCGTGCACCGCCCGCGTCCACGCGAGGTCCGCGTCGACGACGGCCAGCACCGCGGCGACGCGCACCTGGGGTGGCTGGGACTCGGCCAGGCCCTCGGCCGTGATCCTCTCCGCGCCCGCCGGATCCAACCGCACGATCGCCGTCAGCAACTCGGCCCGCACCACCGCTTCGCGTTCGTGCTCCCACCGCTCGCGCAACACCGTGAGGAGCGGATCGACCCGTCCCGTGTGGCCCAGCGCCCACGTCGCGTACTGCCGCACATCCGCATCGGCGTCGGCGACCAGGGGCAGCAGGAGCGGAACCTGCGCGGCAACGGCGGACCGGCACGCCCCCGGCGCCACCTCGTGTTCGTCCCCGCTCGCGGCGATGCCACCGACGAGACGCGTCAACCCCGCCGGCCGGCATCCGGCGGCGGCCAGTCGGACAAGAAACGGAACGGCCTCGGCCGAGGCCGCGTACACGGTGCCCTGGTGCAGCAGCGAGCTGTACAACTCGCCCACCGCCGCGTCCGCCAACTCCTCGTCATCGTCGGCGACTCGGCGGAGCAGCCCTGGGGTATCACTCGCCGGCCCGTAGGCGTGACTCGTGGCACCCCAGGAGTGTGCGTCGACATCGGCGAGCACGCGTTCGATGGTCATGGCGGGATCATGCCGGCGGCCTCCGACGCGGACGGCGGCGGCCCGCGGGCGGGATACGAGTGGAATCGATCCCCAGGCACCCGCACCCACCGCGGCCACGTGGCACGCTCTCGGTCGCCACCGACCCGACGGCCACGATCGGCCCGCCGGCCACACGAGCGCACCCCCTCGGCCGGCGGCCCCGGCCCGGGCCCGGCGCACCACCGCGGCCGACGGTGTCGCAGCGGCCCTCCGGGCCGGGCGCGGCGGTTCGGTCCCATGGCGACTCGTCGCCGTTGCGGACCCGACTCAGTGGGCGAATTGGCTGCGCGGGGTGGCACGTCTGGTGGCCGGGGACGCCGCACAGATGTGCGTGATGGTTCAGGGGCGGTGTCCCGACCTGCCGCAACTCGCTCTGCTGCTTGATGAGATCGCGCCGCACGTCACCCTCGTCGACCACAGCCGCCGCCGACCGATCGTCCATCGCCGGGGTATCGACCCCAATCCGATCGGCTGACCGCGCGGTTCCGCAGGGGCCACCGAAAATCGCGCAGGAAGCTCACCGTGATGTGCTCCTGCACGAGCTACGGCCGGCCGTCAACGGCATCCCCTACAACGCCTGATGGGCACGCCCACCGGCCATCGAACACGCCCGCCGCTACGCCCCGGGGCAACTCGATGCCGGCGACGCCGTAGCCTCCGAGTGTGAGCGAGAACGGCAGCCGACGGGAGAACCCGCCCTCGACGGGCCACCACACCACCGCCGGATCCTGGACGGCACGCACTGGGCTTCCTTGACCACCGGGCGTGGGACGGGAGAGTTCCCGCCGGAGGCATTGGCACGCCTGCTCGACCTCGCCCCGGCCGTCAGGGCGGACGCCGCGACCGACGCGCTTGGGGAGGTGACCCACCAGAACACCATCTACGAGGCCACCGTGCCCGTTGCCCGCTACGTCGCGGCCATCCTCGACCAACCCCACCTCACAGCGGGCGACTTCGACCCCGACGCCGCCGCGCCGCCGCGCCGCCCGACGCTGGTGAGACTGTTGGAATGACTCGGCGCCACCACACGCGACGCGGACGACGAGTGCGTCGCCATCGGCGAACGCATGCACGGAGGGCGGTTCCTGCACGAGTCGCCCGCCCCGCCTCACCTGATCGAGCTCGCGTGGTCCCCTTGGCGCTCGAGGAACATCGAATCCGGTGTGTTCCCGATGGACGGCGAGTCCCGCACGAAGGACGCGGACGCGATCGGGACGGCGGAGCAGTGAGACCGCGAACGACCCCACCGTCCCGGCGGAGCGCGTCGCCCGAGACCCCTGGAGCCCTGATCCCGCATCTCCGTCGACCATGACGACCGGTCGTCGACATCGGTGCCCCTGAACCCGGGCCCACACCGCGCAGGTGCACAGGCGCTGCCGACCGCAGAAGCACCGCCGACGGCTTCCCTGGCCGGACTGTTGGGATCGCGGTGCGGGTTCGACGAGGCAATCGCCGCGTTGTGCGAATACGCCGCCGACACCGGGTACGGCCGCTCACGCCTGGCCCACATGCTGGTGGGTGTTTCCAGCACCGGGAGCTCCGTGCACGCTGAGGCTTTCCCTGCGCGGCAGCGTGGGTGCCACAGACAGCGGAGGCCGGCGCGACGACGGTCCTGCAGGATCAGAGATCCTGTGGAGGCAACCTGTCGAGGCCCGTGTCGCGCATGATGTAGTCGACCGTCTCCTTCAACGAGCTGTCGGCGCCGATGACGGTCTCGACTCCATCGGGCAGCACGTCGCGTGCGCGATACCAGCCGGTGAGCTCCTGCTCGGTTACGTGTGTGAGGTACTCGGCGTCGGGTTTGGTCGCATGCCGAACCATGGTCTCCGCGAGGGGCACGTCGAGGTAGTAGAAGCAGGAGGTGCCGCGATGCTCGCGCACGAGGGCCTCCAGCATTTCCCCGTAGCGGTCGGCGTACAGGATTCCCTCGACAACCACGTGATAGCCGGCATCGAGCGCATACCGTGCCACCGTGGAGATCAACCCGACGTTGGCGGCTCCGGGCCGATCACGCTCGCGAAGCACGACTCTGCGGAGATTGTCCTGCCCCACCAAAGCCAGACCTCGGCCGAACCGGTTGCGAATCTCCGCGGCCACAGAAGACTTACCCGACGCCGAGTTGCCCCGGATCACCACCAGGCGACTCTCTTCGCTTCCCACGATCATCGAGGCACCCTACCCAGGACCGAAGAAGCGACGGAGCGGTGTTCAATTGCGATCGATGAGTACCCGTACACCAGCCACGGTGATCCTGATCGCGTCGCATTCGGCCCTTGTTGTTCGCTTACCGTGCAATGCCCTCGTCGAGGACATCCCCGAGTAGACGTCATGGACTCCGAGGCGCGCGAAGGTGGCGCCCGACGCCTTTGCCCGGAGCCCGCAGCAAGCAGTGGGGCTCACGCGTCGGTCCCCGCTCGAGGCGATCCCGGTCCGCGATCCGGCCGCCACGTGGGCATTCCCTTCGTGACCGGCGACCGGATCACGCAGGCGTACCCGCCGGAGGTGATGGGCAAGTCGATGCCCTTGTCCGGGAATATTCGACAAGGATCACGCGCGCTGCACCGAGGCCGGCGAGATCCGCGCGCTGTACGAGTCCGACCCCGAAGTGAAGATGGTGATCGACACCGCGCGCGGCATCGAGGGCCTGACCCGCGGCACCGGTGTGCACGCCGCCGCGGTCATCCTGTCCTCGACCCCGCTGATCGACCTGATCCCGCTGCACCGGCGGGACCCGGCACGTGGTGGCGCTCCCGAGCGGGCACGCCCGCCGTGGAGGTCACGTTTGTACCTCCGCGCCCCGGCGCTGCGGTGCGGCAGGTACGCGCGGGTGGACACGACCGGGTGACGATTCTGTGGTCGGGTGCGCGAGACGGAGACACGACCTTGGCGATGCACGACGCGACCGCCGGCGCGGTCGTCCTGGCCGTCGATGCCCCCGCGCGCGAGATCGCCGACGCGGACTGGCGATGGGACGGAGGCCCGATCGCAGCGCTCGGCCCGCTGGTCCTGGATCTGAAAAGCGGAACCGGCCGCTTGGTCCCGGGCCTGTATACCCCACGAACTTCGCGAATGGCACGCTCTACGGGCGGCGCGGCGAGTCGGAGGGAATCGCGATCGCGCATCCGACCCGGGCCGGGTCAGGACGTTGGGCCGGGACGGATTTCTCCCCTATGGCGTTACCTCCGACCGGGCGCTGGTGATCGACGTCAATGCCGCCGGTGCGATGACAGTCTTTGCGTTGGCGCCGTGCTGACCTTCGCGATGGTAGGGAGACGTGCGATTCCCGCGCGCTCCTGGTTCATCCGCGTCATCCCGGCCTCCTCCGTGTTTCCGTGACCGGGTACGGCCGGAACGGCTCAGTTGTCGGCTCCGTCGAGGTAGAGCGCGGCCAGTCGCGGCAGGCGGCGGTGCATCTCGCCGTCGTCGTCGAAGTCGAAGTCCTCGCCCATGTCCCGCGGGCCGGGCCCGGAATCGGCAGTCGGCGCTACTGCCTGCTTCCACGCGTCGTACGCGGCGTGGAAGTCCTCGCCGGCGCCGACGATGCGGGCGAAGGCGTGGGGAGCCGCGTAGGTGACCTCTTCGTAGAACAGCACTTCCTCGGCGTCCGTGCCCTCCGGGGATGCGAGCACCGGGTGTTCGGCAAGGTTGTCAGGGTTGGCCAAGGCCTTCTCGTACCAGTCCTGTCCTTGTGCGATGAGGCCGGCGCGGAAGTCGATGAAGCTGTCGTCCGAGCAGCCGCCGGCGATGAGGTAGGCGGCGGCCCACAGGTCCCAGCGATATGCGGCGTCGTGCAGCTCGGTGAAGCGCCGCTCGTAGGCGAACACGTCGCTGGGGGTCCGCGCAGCCAGGGCGTCGACCAGCCTCTCGGCGAAAGGCTGGTTGTCGGTGCCGACGGACCGAACGGTGTCTATTACCTGCCAAAACTCGTTGGTCTCCACGGTGGGGACTTTCGCACACGGGTAGGACACGGGCCTGCCGAGAGTGGAGACGTCTCTGTCCTCGGTGGTCGATCCATCCGCCACCTCCTCCTACAGCCGGGAATGGCGGCGAGACCAGACATTCAGGGACTCTCTGACGATCCCGATCGGCCTCGGATGAACCACGCGGCTGGAGCGCGAGACGGTGATGCGGCGCATCACCGGCGCGTGGCTTGCGGCGCTTCGCATCGAGGCGGGGCTCAGCGCGAGACGGCGGCCGTAGCCATCGCGCGGGTGCGCAGGGGGCGGCGACGGCCTTGCCCGGCCCCGACGGATGCTGCGGGGTCGAGGAGCGCTGACAACGCCGAACGCGAAGTCCGCGGCCATGTCGTTCTCGAAAGGCCCGATGTCCCACGTACCCAGGGCGTGACTCCTTTCGTGTCCGAAGCGGTGATCACGACATCGGGCACCGACAGGTCCGGCACGATGCGTGCGCGGTCGCTCCGCGCTCCGGACCGGCGACGGACGGGTTCATGCCGACTGGCGTTTGACCACGGCATCACCCGCAGCCGCAGCGGCGACGAAGAACGTCACCAGGCCAACGAGCCCCTCGTGCAATGCCTGCCTCACATCGTCGTCCCACGGCATCAGGAGGTCCAGCCACGAGTCCTCGTCGTCGGTGAACACCGGTTCCACCTCCCGAACGCGCTGCGCGACGTCGACGCCGCGCAGGAACCGGGCGGCCTCGCGAACCTGCGAAGGCTCGAGCACCCACACCACGGAGCCGAGGAACCCGTATTCCGGGTGTTCCTCTCCCTCCTCGCGTACCTCGCCTCCGTAGACGGGGAGTTCGCAGACCCCTTCCTCCCGCTCGTCGAACGTGAGCACCGCGTGCATCAGGTCGCCGATGCGCTCGACCCCCAGCACCATGCCCGCGTCCCGAAGCGGAGCGAACTCCCGGTCGTGCCGGTACGGCACCATCTCCTCCAACTCCCGCGCGGACCCGCCGGCAACCATCTGCCCGGGCAACCGCCGCCAGAAGAAGTTCACACCCACCGCGACTCCCCCGACCGCGAAGTCCAGGTCGTCCAAAGAAAGTTCGGCGTCAGCGTGTCGTGGATGCGACCGAGCGGTCCGTGGTGCGGGTCGACCGATCGGAGCCATGGCACCTGCCGGAACAGGTCGTCGTGTTGCTCGGTGCGGAGGTCGCCGAGGAGGGCGCGGAGCTCGTCGGGGACGGGGTCGTCACCCAGGCACAACCGCGTGAGACCGTCCCCGATGAAGTGCGGGAATCGGTGCCACCGGAGCACGTCGTTGTGGAACCCGTCCTTACCCTCCTGCGACATCGCGCCCATGGCGTTTGCGCACGTCGCACTCGGTGCCCACGCACGCCTGCGGCCGGCCGGGCCGACGATCCTCGGCCACGGTCCCGCCTTCGGACACCACAACGCTCCCTCATCTGCGATCACGCGCGCGGCGTCGTCGCTCGTCGTCCGTCGGTTCACCGGTCGCGCAACCGCGATCGGGACGAACGGAGCCTGGACGTGCACGCCGACAGTCGGTCAGTCGGAGTTGGGCCACACAAGGATGCCGTTTCCGAACTCGGTGGTCACGGGGATCCACGCCTCCGTCGCCTCGGACAGGCGGGATTCGTCGACGTGGACGGGAGTACCGGGGTAGCCGAGGTCGAAGAAGGTCGGGGCGGTGCCGAGGGGAAGCCTGATCGGGGCCACGGCCGCGCGGAGCGCGGAGAGGTGGACCGGGGTCCAGGTCCTGGGGCCCCCGGTCCCCGCGAACTCCCGCACGAACAAGTCGTTCAGGGCCGCATACGAGTCGGGGGCCTGCAAGGGCACCAGATGGCCCTCGACTTCGCTCTGCACGCACGAGGTCCCGCACGTCTGGAGGTGGTAGACCGTCCCGGTGGGAGCCTCCAGCACCACGAACAACCAATCGTGTTCGAGGAGATCGAAGTAACCGAGATCGACACGCAGCACACGGCGTTGTTCCATCACCGCATGCTGCACCCCCACGCCCGCGCTGTCGCCGCATTTTCCCGTGGCTACGCCTCCTCCCACGCGTGGCGTTGTCGGCACGGCGGTCGTCGCCAGCCATCCCCGTACGGCGTGATGGTGCGCCCGCCCCCGTGAGTTCGACTCTGCCGGTGACCTTCCCGGCCGCGGGACCTCGGGGGTGCTCAGGGGACGGTCGGCCACTCCTCCAGGGCCGTGACGATCTCCATCAGGCGTGCCTCGAAATCGGTCATCCTGAGTTCGCCCTGCCCGAAAGCCGGTCACAGCCCGACGAGCCGCTCCTCCCACTGCGGCCTCAGCCCGGTGCACAGGCTGCCCGGTACGGCGGCGCTCGCCCGCGCGGGCGGGCGGGCGGTTCGGCTGCTTCGACCACGAACGGAAGCCCGGGCCACTGTCGATCGCGGCGAACTGCGCCTCGCCGCCGCCGCGGCCTGCACTACGTCGCCGACCTTCTACCCTCGATCGCGCTCGGACACCGAGCCCAGCCGGTCCAAGCACCGACGCCGCCGACCCGAGTGTCACGTCGGGCAGGAACACGGCCGGGCCAAGGCTCCCCGCAGGATCGCGGGCCATCGCCGCGGCCGGGTCGAGCATCTTCCCGCGCCGGGCTGATCATCGAGTGGGGGATCGACGCGGGCGCGAGAGCCACAGCGCACTCGGTAGCCATGCCGTCATGCAACTCATGCCGTCATGCAACTGCTGCGAGCCGTCGAACGTGAAGGCCGGCGGCGGGAGTTGCCCGATCCGGTTCCCATGTTCCGGCTGTGGCTTCAACCGCCCCGGCCCCTTGTTCCTCCCAGCCGTCGAAGACCACATCCGCGACCGCATCCGCGCGCTCAAGACGGACTGGGCGACCGCTCAGGCCATGCGGGCCGCCGAGTTCGTCAGACCGCAACAGTACTGACCGAATCGACTCCTATCAGTCCGTCGTCGTCGGCATCCGCACCAAAGCTCGCCGCGATGCCCGGAGACGAGCGGCGCCATGTCGAAGAAGCACACCGTCAGAAAGAAGCACACCGTCAAAAGAAGCACACCGTCAGAAGAGCCACGTCTGGTATGCCTGATCGAAATCAGCACCCTGCACGATCTGGTTCCCGGCGGTGTTCGACGCGCTCGCGAGTCGGAGACACCTATTGGAGTGGGCGGCCCTTATCAAGTATCCGCCGCTTTCATGAGGTGACGGGCCTATGGCGAAGAGTTGGTTCATGCCGCCGTGCCAACTCCACTGGATCACATGAGCCCCCTTTTCCATGGAGGCGCCTTCGACGTCGAGCACCTTGCCTGAATGGCTGGCTATGATGCGATACAACCCGGTGGGCGGGACTCGTTCGATTTGGAAACTTTGATTTGCTCCACCGGTCCTGCCCCAGATGATGACGCGCTCTCCGTCGTCCATCGAGGCCTGGGTTACATCCATGACCTTCCAGGTATCCGCTGACAGTATCGGACCCGAGAAGACTCGAAATGTCCTCCTTCCGGGATTACTGTTGTCCCATTGCTCCAGAGGCGTCTCGTCCAGGGCGGGCTCCGGCCAGTGCACAATCTCGCCATCAGCGTTGTAGTGGGGGGCGGTTCCCCTTACTTGCAGATACTGCCCGGAATGCACGGCAATTATATTGTTGTCGATGATACGGAAGCGTTGATTGGGCCCGCCGTGCCGGGGCCAGCAGAGTACCTCCGCCCCCTTGTTCTGTGAGGCCCCGGCGACATCCAAGACCCTGCCGGAGGGGGCATGCACTATGTGGAAGGTCCCGTCATTCAAGACTTCTGTAATCCACCGCTGGCCCGGCGCCCCGATGAAATTTCTTACGACGACCACGCCGGTTCCGTCTATACCACCTTCAGGCGTTAGAGCCTTCTGGTGCTCGTCGCCGGCGGGCGTGAAGATCGGAATCTCAGTCATGAGGTTCTCCTGCATACATCGGGTCGGAAAGTTCGCCCGGATGGCGGAGCCACTACAATTCCAGTGCAGCACTGTCACGCGGGTGGTGCAACATGGACTCAACCGTCCCCGTTTGTGAGAGATCCACGGAACGGTGCTACCGCTAACCACGGTTCCGTTGCCCCCCGAGGCCGGACATCGTTCCTGATCCGCAGGCACAGGGCCCCATCGGGGCGCTTCGCCGCGCGCCCTCGGGGTGGGCGGCGAAGCCCAAGACGGGCATCTGTGGCCCGAGTTCAGGGCACGCGCCCCGCACGATGAGGTCCAGTGACGACCTCGCCCGCGACCGGTCGCCGGCACGCGCCGTCCGTCGCCAGGCGGGATATCGGGCGCAGATCACCGAACGCGAACGACTCGTCAGGGAACGCAAGATGCGCCGCTCCACGCCGGCATTCGTCGCCGGACCGCCTCCCCGTCGGCTCGTCGTTCATCCACCGGTGGCCGGCGAAGGGGTCTCGCCGCCCGCGGCCACGGTGATTCGGGCAGTCCACGACGAGGGCTCCCGGGGCGGATCCCAGGTCACCTCGACCTCGACGCCATGGAAGTCGCGCGCGAGTTCCGCCACCATCACCGCCGCCGCGGCCCGCGCGTCCCGTGGATCGGTGTCGCCCGGCACGCGCAGGCGCCCGCAGATCATTCCGCCCTCCCCGGTGAGCACGCTGGTGCGCCACCCATCCGGCGTCGCCAACAGGACGATCCCCTTCGGAACGCCCCCGACGCGCCACTTCTTCTCCTTCTCACGTTCCACCATGCCGCCATCCAACACCGCCGTGCCCACGACGACGAGTCCGGGTCGAGGGCCGACCACCGCCGCCGTACGCGAGCCCGCCCCGCAGGAAAGAAGGCCGGCGCATGGGACTCGGATACGGCTTCCGGGGGTTCATCGGCGCCGGGACCGTCGACACCCCGACGGCGGACGCTCCTTCCGCTGAACCCTCCTCGCCCCCTCGCACACGAACCACCGACTGGTGCTGCTCCAGCGCCACGCGCCCTGATCGCCGAGGATGGCGCGCAGGTCGCCTCCCTCGTCGGCGTCCTCACCTCCGTATCCCCCGAGCCCGGGCGGAACTCGACGAGCCCGGGCGGAACTCCTCGACGAATGCCCGCGACGTCTGGACCCGTTCCGCGAAACGACCCAAGCCACCATCGTCAACGCCCTCCCGAAGCCCCCGTGCCGCACGCCCCTGAGCCGCAGCCCTCGCGGCACGGTGGCCACCGTCATGGCCCGTCGGGACGCGCACGGCCTGTTCCATCCCTGGCGACCACCGCCCAGGGCAGTCGCGCCCAGGATGCCCGCCGCCGCCCGGATTACCGCCACCCCAAGCGAGGGCCGGGACTCGACGGCACCCTGGTCCATCCCGCCTTCCCGGGCCGCAGTTCGACGAGATCACGTCAAGGCGTGAAATGCCGACCCGACACCTCGCTACGCCACTCGGTCACGGGGCCCCAGGTGCGGGGCGGTGGTCGCGTTGAACTCCCTGTGCAGGGCGGCCCGGGCGGCGAAGTAGCCGCACATGCCGTGCACGCCAGGGCCCGGGGGCGTCGACGCCGAGCACAGGTACACGCCGGGCAGGGGCGTACGGTACGGATTCCAGGCGGCTACCGGTCGGAACACGGACTGGGTGAGCGTGACGGCTCCCGCGCCGATGTCGCCGCCGGGATAGTTCGGGTTGTAGCTCTCGTATTCGGCCGCCGACACCCCGCGCGAGGCGATGATCGTGTCGGTGAAGCCGGGTGCGTACCGTTCGATGCGTCGGGTGATCAGCGGCACCGGATCCCGGGTGTCGCCGTTGGGTACGTGGGCGTAGGCCCACACCGGGCGGCGGCCGCCGACGGCGCGGTCGGGGTCGGTCACGGCGGGGTCGACCAGGAGTACGAACGGTTCTTCGCCGGCCTCGCCCCGGACCGCCGCGTTCTCCGTCGCGAGTGTCGCCAGGCGGGTACCTCCCAGGTGCACGGTCCCGGCCCGTCCCACTTCCGGGTCGGTCCACGGGATGGGCCCACCGACCAGGAAATCGGCCTTCGCCGCACCCGGACCGTAGTGGTAGCGCTCCAACGCGCGGCGGTAGCGCGGCGGCAGCCGGTCGCCGGCCAACGCAATCAGGCCGCGCGGTGTGGTGTCCAACATGATCACCCGGGCGTCGAGTTCCGCGAGGTCGGTGATCCGGCGGTCGGTGTGCACCGTACCGCCGTGCGCGCGCAGGTCGTCGGTCAAGGCGTCGGCGATGCGAACGCTGCCCCCTTGCGGCAGCGGCCAGCCGGTCGCGTGTGCCAGGTGCCCGAGCAGCAGTGCGATGGCGCCGGCGGGCAGGCTGGGCAGTCGGCCCATCGCATGCGCCGCGACCCCGGTGAGCAGCGCCCGACCGGCCTCGGTACGCAGCCCGTTGGTCCGCAGGAGGTGTCCGAGCACGCGCGGGCCCAGCAGCAGCGGTGCGGCGAAGTCGGGCGGCAGGGACCGCTGGTCGGACAAGAGGAAGTCGGTCACGCCCGTACTGTGTCGGGTCAGCGGCGCCATCAGCCGGCGCCAGCGGCGGCCGTCCGGGCCCAGCCCGTCGCAGGTCGTGGTGAGGTCGTGGTGGGCGAACGCGGCGGCGCCGCCGTCCAGGGGGTGCGCGTAGGCGATCGGCGGCTGCAGCAGCGCCACGCCGCGGGCCGGGAGGTCGAACTCCCGGAAGAAGGCCGACGCGGCTGCCATGGGGTGCACCGCCGCGCAGATGTCGTGCCGGACCTCGGAGTCGAAGAGCGCCTGGGCGCGGAGGCCGCCGCCGACGGTGGTGGCCTGTTCGTGGACGTGTACGGTCAGCCCGGCACGCGCCATGGTGACCGCGGCGGCCAGGCCGTTCGGGCCGCTGCCGACGACGGCGACGTCGACGCGCGTCATGCCGGCGCTTCCTCGCCGGCGAACTGCAGGCCGGCGAGCCGCCGGTACACCTGGTCCGACTCGATGAGTTCCCGGTGGGTGCCGATCGCTCGCACGCGTCCCTCCTCCATGACGATGATGCGGTCGGCTTGCACGATGGTGGACAGCCGGTGGGCGATGGCCAGCACGGCGCACTCGCGAGCGGCTTCCGCCATCGCGTCGCGCAGCGCGGCCTCGGTGTCGCTGTCCAGGTGCGCGGTGACCTCGTCCAACAGGATCACCGCCGGCCGCTGCAACAGTGTGCGGGCGATGGCGAGCCGCTGCCGCTGGCCGCCGGACAGGCCGGCGCCGCGCTCGCCGAGCTCGGTGTCGAGCCCGTCGGGCAGATCGGCGACGAAGCCCTCCAGGCTGGCGAGCCGCAGCGCACGGGCGATGGCGATCGGGTCGGCCTCGGGGTTCGCATACGTCAGATTCTCCCGGATCGTACCGCGCAGCAGCGGCGTGTCCTGCTCGACATAGCCGACCAACGACCGCAGTTCGGCGAGCCTGAGACCGGCGGTGTCGCGGCCGGCGACCCGGATCGTGCCGGAATCCGGCCGGTAGAAACGTTCGATGAGCTGGAACATCGTCGTCTTCCCGGCGCCGGAGGCACCGACGATCGCGGTCAGGCCGCGGCGCGGCAGGGTGAAGGAGACGCCCCGCAACACCGGGGCATGCTCGTGATAGGCGAAGCCGACACTCTCGAAGCGGATCGCGGACGTCCACTCCGTGACGGGCTCGCGCTCCTGCGACTCCCCGGGTTCCGCGTTCGCTTCCTCCTCCTGCGGAATCGCTCCCAGCTCCGTCACACGCTGGACCGCGGCCCGGCCCTGCTGGATCTGGCCGATCGAGATGAACAGCAGCACCAGCGGCGTCACCAGGTAGAACAGGTACATCACGAACGACGTGAGATCGGCGGCCGACAGCGACCCCGTGGCGACGCGGGCCATGCCCCAGCAGACGACGACGGCGAGCGAGAGCTGAGTGCCGACATTGATCGCCGGAGTCAGTAGCGATCCGAACCCGCTGACCCGGATTCCGCTGCGCCGCGCCCGCGCCGCCAAAAGAGTCAGTTCCTCGGTCTCGCGCTCCTCCGCGCGCGACGCCTTGACCGTGGTGAGCGCGCCGAGCACCCGCTGCAGACCCGAACCGAACGCGCCGATGTTCTCCCGATTCCGCAGGGCGGCGATGCGCACCTGGCGGGCCAGCAGCAGAGCGCCGCCGCCGGCCAGGCCGAGGCAGCCGACCGTGGCAAGCAGCATTCTCCAGTCGAGCCGGGCCATCAGCACGATTCCGCCGGCCACCATGAAGACGGAGGTAACCATCTGCGCCATCGCCTGAGCGATCGTCAGGCAGGCGATGGAGGTGTCGGACACGGTCCGCGCGAAGACGTCTCCGTGCTCCAGGCGCGCGAAGTGCGGGATCCGGCTGCGGAGCAGGCGGGCGCCGAGGATGCGCCGGGCGTCGAAGACGAAGTTCTCGCCGGCCCGGCCGATCGCGTAGGCGTGTCCGGCGCTCAGCCCCGCGTCCACGAGGAAGAACAGCGCGATGAACGCGATGGGCCAGGCGATCGACTCGTCCAGGGCCACGGCCTCGATCAGCCGACCCAACATCCAGGGCTGAGCGAGCTTGGCCGCCGCACCGGCCAGGCCCATGACCAGACCGGAGATCAGCAGGACCCGGTGGCGGCGGACCATCTCCGGCAGGTTCATGCCGGCTTGAGGTAGGAAGCGACGAACAAGCCGGCCTCGGGCGCGTAGGCGGTCCGCTGCCAGTTGCCGTAGTGGCCCTCGGGCCGCAGCCCGCAGTCCCGGGCGTAGGCGTCGACCTCGGCGGGCGTGAGCAGGCGCGCGGTCTCGGTGCCGATGCGATGCGTGCCGTCGGTCTCGAACAACATGGTGGACACCTGCCAGATCCGGTCGTGTGCCAGGAGTGTGGCGTGCAACTGAAGGCCGGTGTCCCGCTCCGGGTACGGCACGAAGATGGTGGTGCGGGCCAGACCCTGGTGCAGGTTCACGATGCCGGGGCGGTTGTGCGTCTCGACCAGCAACCTGCCACCGGGCCGCAGGTGTTCGGCCGCGCGGGCGATGGCGTCCCGCTGCCCCTGGGGGTCGAGGATCAGCGAGAGCGTGGAGCAGACGCAGTAGACGAGGCCGTACTCGCGGTCGCCGCGGTAGGTCCGGATGTCGCCGAGTTCGGCGGTCACCTCGCCCTCGCCGGCCTTCTTCTCGAGAGCTGCCAACATCTCCTGCGAGGAGTCCACGCCGACGACCGGGCCGACACGGTGAGACAGCGGCAGCGCGATCCGGCCGGTCCCGACCCCGAACTCCAGCGTGCCCCAGGCCGGGTCCGGGTGGAATCGGGCCACGGCGTCGACGGTGGCCCGCGTGGCGGCGCCGCTCGGGAAGATGCGGTCGTACCAGCCGCGGAACTGCCCGCCATAGCCGATGTCCTCGATCGTCATGAGTTCTCCGTTTCCATGGAAGGGGCTCGGCACGGGATGCCGCCATGCCGGCATCGCTCCTCGGCCGACTCGTCCGGGGAGCTCATGCGGCGGAGGCGAGAGGGGAAGCGAGCCGGGTCGGGTCGCTCGATTCGCGGCGGCGCTGGGACAGCACGTAGTGGATCGCCGGATGCGTGGCGCCGAACGCGAGAACGAACCGGTTGAGTCCCATGAACTCGCCGATGCCGACGTGGAACGCCAACATCGTGGCGAGGTAGGCGCGGGCGGCGGGTTTGGGGAGCGCGTAGATGAGCGGGAAGCCGCACTCGATGGCGATCGTGCCCCAGGACAACGCCGTGGAGATGGCCGGGTAGCGGGTGATCAGGCGATGCGCGCGCGGGTCTCCGTAACTCTTCGTCCGCATCACCCCGGCAACGGCGTCGCCCTTCAACCAGACCGGGGAGACGGCCTTCACCACCCCGGAGGCGACGTAGGAGAGCGAGGTCTCCAACGCCAGCGTCCGCATCGCCAGGTCGTCGGCCTGTTCGAGGTCTTTGATCAGCCCGGTGGATGCCATCGTGACGTTGATGACCTGCTGCAACTGGTCGGCGCCGTCCCGGCCGAACGGAATGAAGGCGGACTGCGCGCTCTGCAGGGCGGCCAGCGTCACGCCGCCCGCGATCCGCAGCGGCCGGTTCCCGGGCCACAGGAAGGTGGCCGCCGACACGGCGGCCTGCGTACCGTAGAGCGCGTAGGGGAACGCCCTGGACGCCAGCGCGCGGTTCACGCGGGGGAACCTCTTCGCGAGTCTCGGACGAAAGGTCTCGACCTGGCTTCCCAGCAGGTCGCCCTGTACGAATCGCTTGTGTTGGCTGAGTGTCTCCAACGCCGCCACGAACGTGCCCGCGGAGGCGAGGCGGCGTACCGCGGTAGGCGGGTGCTGCGGGGCGAGGGACGAGGCCACCCGGGTCAGGCGACGGAACACGGAGTCTCCTTCCGGTGAGGTTGGTTGGTGCCGGGGACAGGAGGACTCCTGTCCCCGGCTGTGACGGTGTCGGGCGGCGCGGGCGGTTCGCCGAACACCGCGTGGCGCGTGCCGAGCAGCGCGCCGCGCGGGTGCGTCGGGATCACCGGCGGTGTGTCGGGCGCCTGCGAAGCGCACCCTGTACGGTCACCGGCCGCCGGTTGTCCCGGCCGGCTCCCCGTCCGCGACACCGGGTTTGGCGCCGACCGTCAGTAGGCGTTGCGGTTGACGTAGTTGGCGATGTTATCCGCCAGCATGTCCGTTGCGATGGCGAAGACCGTCGCGATGAGCGGGGTGGCCATCACGGGGTCGGCGGGGCTGTCCAGACGGGCGGCGTCGATCCCCGAGAGCATCCCCGGGGAGACGTCGGTCAAGGATGCGTTGGCGAACTGGGCTACTGGAGACATCTGGTCCCTTTCATAGTGATCCTTGGGCGGATCTCCGATGGCGCGCTGACTGCTACCCAGCGGGGCGGGATGCCCGTCTCGGCTGGGGGTCCCGCTCTCACGTGCGGATGTGGGTGCGTTGGCGTGAGGGCGAGACTCCCGGCCGATGCGGCGGCCTACCGCGCGGCCGCGGCTGCCGGCGACTCGGGCCGCAGCGGGATGTGCCGAGAGGCGAACAAGGGTTCCACCGCGTACGGTTGCCCGCGCTCGGGGTGGCCCCGCAGCAGCATGAACTGAGTGTGGTCCGCGCCCGGGTCGTGCGGGATCCGGGTGGTCAGGTAGCCCTGGAGGATCAGGTAGCCGGGGCTGGAGGTGATACGGACCATGTCCGCGCACGAATCGTTGGACACCTTGATGATGACCTGGAGCGTGTCGAGGAGGACCTTGGGAGCGCGGTTGCCCGCGTTCCAGGCCAGGGCGTACCAGGGCCGGTCCGGGGTCACCTCGATCTCCTTCCAGGGAGCCGCCGTGCTTCCGGTGATGTCCCGGTAGAGCAGATGCGCGTCCGAAACGCCGGGATTGGGGCCGAAGAACCTCCAGTTGGGCGCCGGGAGGAGGCGAAGGGGGCCCCTCGCCAGCAGACGGTCGAACCGCTGGTCGGGGAGCTGGCCGGCGACGGTGCTGACCAGCCACGCCGCGAGGCCGGTGGATACCGCCGTGTAGACGACGCGATGCCGGTTCATGCCCTGCCCCCGGGGACGATCAGTTCGGCGATGGTCTTCGCGTGGGTCTCCTCCGCGACCACCCCCATGTGGTCGGCGTCCTCCCGCACGTGATGCGAGGAGAGATCCGACAGCTCCAGCATCCGTTCCTGCGACGCGCGGTGTGCGACACCGCGCGTGCCCTTCAGCGCTGTCACCACATGCAACGGAACGGCCATCTTCCCGACAGGCGGGTAGGTGCGCGCCGCCATGTACTCGCGATACGCGGTGGCCCACACCCGCGGCCGGGCGTGATACGCGGTGAAACTCTCCTTGACTTCCTCGGAGTAGAACTCGCGAACCGGCGTCATCGGACGTAGGACGTTGAGCCCGGAAGCGGCCCACAGACATTCCATCAGCAGCCGCTGCTGCGTCCACCAGTCGGGCAACAGGCCGAGACTGGCCTGCAGGTCGGCGATGATCGTGGGATCGACCATCACCACCTGGGACAACCCCGCGTCCCTCCGCGAAGCGGCGTACGCGGCGGCCAGATAGCCGCCGATCGAGTGTCCCGCCAGGACCATCGGCAGGCCGTCGAGGTAGCGCTCGCGCAGTTCGTCGACGATCCGGAGCTGATCCTCCAAGCCGGCTCCGGGCAGCGGGCTGCTGAGCCCGTGGCCGGGCCGGTTGTAGCCCACGCAGGCCGCGTTCTCGGGCAGGTGCTCGCGTACCCAGGCCCACTGTTCGTGCGGAAGGCCGAGGCCGTTGAAGAAGATCACGCCGAATTCGGCACCCGACGGGCGCCGGTGGTCGACCTCGACCACGCGGCCGTCGGCGCGAGCCATCGTGGAGAACACCGCTCTCCGCCGCCGAGTACCGAGAAACCGCGTCCGCGCACCGGCCACCCAGCTGCCGACACACAGCGCCGCCACCCCGACGGCCACCTTCCGCTCCATGGACATCATTCCCGCTGTCGGCACGCCCATCTTCTCTCCTCCCATGTGTTTTCGAAGCCGGTCCTCATCCCGGCCGGACGGCCCCGGAAGGCGCATCGTCCGTGCCTTGGTGCGCCCTTCGAACCTGAGCCGCCGGGTGTCGAGCGGGCAAGTGACATCACCGTCCCGGACATGTCCCGGACATGTCCGGGACGATCCGGAACGCCTCCCGAACAGGCCCGGCACCCGAGCCGATCGGCAGCCCACCGCTCGTAGGCGGACGGCCGCGCGAGGCCGGAGGGATCGGCCGTCCGGGCCGTGCTGTTCGCCTCGCAACAGATCCTGACAGCGACGCCCTCCGGGGCGGAAAGCCTTTCGGCCGTCGCCGAAGTGCCTGTCGCAAAAGCGCCTTGGCGCGGTCTGAGACAGGCGGAAAGGATGACCTTCACGCCACCCCGGGAGGACATCGCGTGCTGCGCATCAAGCTCACGTCGGAAGACTTGGTCAGAACGCGGATCGCCGCCACGTGGGGCCCGCTCGGCGAGACGTTCTTCTCCCTGGCGACCCTGCAACAGCCCCAGGGGGAAGCTCTGTTCGGTGAGTGGCGCCGGAGAGTGAACGCCGAGTCGGCCGCTCGAACACATCCGGCTTCCGCCCTCTTCCACGAGGCGCTCCTGGATCTGTTCACCGTGACGGGAGCCTCGACCTCGATAGAGGAAGGCCTCGACGCGGTGCGTGCGGCCCGAGCGGACCACCTGCACACCGAACTCGCCGGAGCTGTCAAGGCCCGCGTCCACTACTCGCGCGCCACGGGACCGTGGGCGGGCACCGCGTGGGGAGACATCGCGCACGACCGCGCGGACCGCAAGGAGCTGGTGGCCTACCTCCAGGACGCCCACCGCGCTGCCGTGGCCCCGTACTGGCCGCGCATCCTGTCACGATTACGGGCCGAGCAGGCCGGTCATGCCCGCACCCTCGCGGAACACGGAGTGGAGGCGATGCTCGCCGGGCTGCCACCCGGATTCCGCTGGCAGCGCCCAACGCTGGAGATCGGCCGCGGAGCACTCATCGGCACCGTCGAACCGGCCGGCCGAGGCCTGCTGCTGGTCCCCTCCGCCTTCTGCCGGACCAGGCCCATCACCTACACCAGCCCCACCGACGACCAGGCACCCGTCCTGCTGTTCATACCCGTCATCCGCAGCGTCACCGACGCCGCCACCCTGCTGACGACACGGGAAGGCGGACTGGACGAAGCCCTGTCCGCCCTCCTGGGCCGCACCCGCGCCCACACCCTCGACGCCATCGGCGACGGCCCCTGCACCACCGGACAACTCGCCGAGCGAATCTCCGCGTCCCTGCCCACCGCCAGCGAGCAGGCCACCGTGCTCCGCCGGGCCGGTCTCGTCACCACCACGCGACACGGCAGCGCGGTACTGCACACGCTCACCCCCCTGGGAAACGCACTGCTCAACGGCCACCACTTTCGGCAGCCGACACCCCAACCACCCAACGGACGCCACACCGCATAGCCGGGCGTCCTCGCGGAGATGCGGGTGTTCGAAGGGGAGGCCGGTTATACGGCGAGTTGCCCGACGGAGCCGAAACCCCACCCATTAACGGTCGTTCGACCTGCCAAAGTGGACGCCGTCCGTGTCGACGGTGGTGTCGAACAAGGCGTCGGGCAGCCGCCGGCGCAGCGCCCACCCCAGGTGGTCCTCGACGCGGCGGGACGGCAGGCGTTGGTGGACTTGTGCGGGGTGCCCGAGTCGGGGACCCCTGAGGGGCTCAACGACCGTCGGTTTCCGGGACCTTCCGGGCCGCCGCGGTACGCGAGCGGCCGGTGGTGCTCTTGAGCGGAATCAGTGCCAGCCAGATCCACATGGCATCTCCGCCGAGGGGCCACGCGAGCGGGATCGTCCCCAGGAAGACCACGACCGTGGCAGCGAGGTCGGTGATCCACGCCCTGGCGAGGGCGGGAGGAAGCGGCGTCCGGTCGCGTTCGGGATGGCGGGCCCGGAGCAGGACCAGGGCGATCTGGGTGAGGTCCATGGCCGCGATGGTGGCGGCGTAGATGGCGATCGACGCCGGCATGGCGCCGTATTCGGACAGCAGCGAGGTCGGGAAGGGCACGAACGCGGTCACACCGAGCCCGGCCAGAGTGACCGCGGTGAACCGGAGGTCGACCGAGCGCATGCCCAGCAGGACGCGCCGGTGGTCGAGCCAGAAGGCCCCGATGATGAGGAAGCTGAGGGCGTACGCGGCGACCTTGGGCGGGAGTTCGCCCAACGCGTGGCGGAACCCCGCGGCCCCCAGATCCGGCGGAATCGAGATGTCCAGGACCAGCAGCGTCATCGCGATCGCGAAGACACCGTCGGACAACGCGACAAGCCGCTCGGGACCGTGCTCGTCACCGAATCCACCGGTCTGCGCCATACGCCCGACCCTACGGCCGCCCGCCCGCCGGCCCCCGCCGCACGCGCCACGCGATCGCCCGGTCGGCCCAGAACGCGGTGGCGCCGTCGCTGTCATCGTGGCCGCCGTCGCGCCGGCGACCGTCACCCCGAACGCGGAAGCGGCGTTCCGCGCCCATATCGACCACCACGAACACCACGCTCTGACCGTGCCCCCGGCACGGGCCCGCGCGTTTGCCTTCAGCGGGTGAACGTACGCTGCCCCCATGACGCTCTACTTCGATGCGGCGGCAGAGCTGTTCGATGCGCACCCGAGCTACGACGGCCGTTGGGAGGACCGTCTGTGGCTCAACGTGCCGGGGCCCGCGTACGGCGGTGAAACCGACAACTGCGCGACCGGCCGACTCGAGGCCCCGCGTCACATCCACTACGGCGGCGAGTACTTCGGCGAGTACGTCTACCGCCAACCGCGCACCCCGGACGAGGTCCGATCCGTACTCGGCGCCATCGAGGCAGATCCCTTCGGCGGCTACGGCTGCGACGGCGACCTGAGGTGGACGCCGGAACTGGTCCGGGAGTGGTGGCGTGACCGGGGCCGCGTCCTGGAATACCTGAGGGACCAGGCGCACGAATGGGAAGGCTACGACCGGTGGTGCCCGGAACAGCGGGCGGCGGAGGGCGCCAGGGACTTCGCGGCCTACATCACCGGCGGCACCGACTCGGGATGCCTGGAGACCGACCTGCGGATCTACCTCCACTGGCTGCAGGAGCGCCGCTCCCCCACGCCGAAGGACTCGCTACCCGACCTGTAGACGGGCATGCGCCCGACCTGGCGACCGCGTCCGGGGTTCCGGATCCGCCGGATGGAGAGCCGCCGGAGGCTACCGGCCCGGTCGTGGTGTCGCTCGGTGGTGAGAACTCGGCGGGTGGCGGGATGATCGCTTCGGTCGCGGTACCGCGTTCGGTGATCCGTCGACGTCCGTCGGAGAGGGCAGGTAACGCTCGATCGGCTCGACCGGGACGTCGTCATCCCCCCAAGACCGTCTCTGGCGGGGCCGGCCGGTGGGTCCGCGGTCGAGCCGGGCTTTTCTCCGTGCCGTCAAGGTTGGCTCGATCAGCGAACATCGGGCCTCGGACAGGGAGGCGGCACGAGACGGACGCGAGACCCGAAGTCGTCCCACCACGGTCCGGCGCGGACCAAAGCATGCCGCGCAACGCCGTGCACACGCATGAGGCACAACAATCCGCTCCCGAACGCCGACGCCTTGCTGACCCTGGTCGCCCAGGCTCGCCCAGGCGCGGCTGTGCACCGATCCGCGGCCTCCTCCGGATCGGGATGGACGTTCCCCGGGCCGCCGCCGGCGCCCCTTGCCCCGCATTCGGGCGATCCGGGCGAGATGCTGCCGAACCGCGACGGAGAACGCTCGTTGGACCGCACGTGAGCGGCCTCCACGCACGACCCGGTCCCCCGCAACCCGACGACGGGGACGACGACACTCCCGTGTTCGACGCCCTGTCGGACGAATGGATCGCGGCTGGACGCGAATTGCCCTGGGACACCCCCACGGTCCCCGCGAACATCGATCCCGGGCAGCGCGCACGCCCACCCGGTGCCGGCGGCTCCACCCACGTACCGGGCCCACGCACCGAACGCCCCTGAACCACGCTGTACGCGCGAGCTCGGCGGGGTGTTCAGCCGCGCCGCGCCCGGATGAGGTCGCGATACCAGCGGAAGGACGCCTTCGGGGTGCGGATCTGGGTGTCGTGGTCGACGTGGACGAGGCCGAAGCGCTGGTGGAATCCCTCGGCCCATTCGAAGTTGTCCAGCAGGGTCCAGGCGAAGTAGCCACGCACGTCCACACCTTGGGCCACAGCGGCGTCGACGGCCCGGAGATGGGTGTCCAGGTAGTCGATACGGTCGAGGTCGGGGACGGTGCCGTCCGCGGTGACGACGTCGTCGACGGAACAGCCGTTCTCCGTGATGTAGACCGGCGGGAGTGTCGGGTAGCGCTCCTTGAGGCCGACGAGCAGTTCACGCAGGCCGTCGGGGACGACGGGCCAGCCGAAGGCGGTGCGGCGGTAGCCCTCGATGGGGGCCTCTTCGAATGGCAGGCCCTCGGACGTCGGAGCCTGGATCCGGGTCGGGTTGTAGTAGTTGATGCCGAGCGCGTCCAGCGGAGCCGAGATGAGTTCGAGATCGCCGTCCCGGACGGAGCCGCCGAGGGTGTCGTCCGCGCCGTAGGCCGACAGGTCGGGGTAGGCGCCGGTGAGGATCGGGTCGTTGAACAGGCGGTTGTGCAGGTTGTCGTAGGCCTGCGCGGCGGCGCGGTCGCCGGGGGCGTCCGAGGCGGGCCAGACCGGGGTGCAGTTGTTGGCGATCATCACCTGAAGGCCGCGTTCGCGCAGTTCCCTCAGCGCCAGACCGTGGCCGAGCAACTGGTGGTGGGCGACCGGCAGGCAATCGAGGAACAGGGTGCGGCCCGGCGCGTGGGTGCCGAGACCGTAGCCCCAGACCATGTGGATGAACGGTTCGTTGAGCGTGATCCACTTCCGGACGCGGTCGCCCAGCCGGTCGGCCACCGTGGCGCAGTACTCGGCGAAACGGTACGCGGTGTCGCGGTTGAGCCAGCCGTCGTCGTCCTCGAGGCCCTGCGGGAGGTCCCAGTGGAACAGGGTCGGAACGGGCTCCACGCCACGCGCGAGCAGACCGTCGACCAAGCGGTCGTAGAAGTCCAGGCCCCGGAGGTTGACCTCGCCCCGGCCCGTCGGCTGGATTCGGGGCCAGGCGATCGAGAAGCGGTAGCCGGTGAGGCCCGCCTCGGCCATCAGCGCGAGGTCCTCCTCGTACCGGTGGTAGTGGTCGCAGGCCACGTCACCGGTGTGCCCGTCGCGGATCGCGCCGGGGCGGGCGGTGAAGGTGTCCCACACCGACGGGCCGCGGCCGTCCTCCTTGGTGGCGCCCTCGATCTGGTACGACGCCGTCGAGGCGCCCCAGATGAAGTCCGCGGGCAGGTGGTCCAGAGCCACGTCAACCTCCCAAACATGAGTAGTACTCATGTTAGTGCGGTCGATGGGATGATGGAAGCGTGAACCAAGATCGCACCTCGGGGACGCTGCGCCGGCGGCCCGTGCAAAGGCGCAGCGCCGAACGATTCGAACGACTCTTGGACGCCTGTGCCGAACTCCTGGACGAAGTCGGCTACGTCGCGCTCACCACCAAGGATGTGGCCCGCAGGGCCGAGGTGCCCATCGGCACGCTGTACCAGTTCTTCTCCGACAAGGAGGGGCTGATCGGCGCGCTCGCCGCCCGCAACCTGGGCGTCTTCCTCGAGCGGGTCTCGGCCCGGCTGGAGAGCGAGCAGCCCGAAGACGTCTCGGGCATCGTGGAGGTGACCGTCGACGAGTTCGTCACCATGCGTCGGACGATCACCGGCTTCGGCGTGGTCGACTTCGGCGCGGAGGGTCGGGACCACACCCTCGATCCGGCCCTGGACAACAACACCGCGGTCGCCGGACGGCTGCGCGGACTGACCGCGGCCCTGACCGGGGCTCGGGACGACGCCGAACTGGAGATCGTCGTCCGAGTTGCCCTGGAGTGCGCGGACAGCCTGCTGAAGCTGGCCTTCCTCACCGATTCGCAGGGCGATCCCCGGCTGATCGCCGAGTGCAAACGAGTCCTCAACAGCTATCTGAACGATCGAATCCGTTCACTGACAACACGTTAGTGGCGTGACACGCTCGGCTGTTGGTGGCACGACGCGCTCGGCCGGCGAAACACACCGACGGCGGCGCTGCGACCGCCCGCGCGAACGCGGCGCCCCGCCCGCCGCCGAGCCGGGCGCGTCCGATGTGACCGTCCGAGGTGACCGTCCGGCGCGATCCGGCCGTGCCGCGGGCGCGCGGACCGCTAACGAACGCTCGTGACCTTCCAGACCAGTGCCGCGCCCAGCACGGACATGGCCGCGGAGCAGAGGAACAACGAGCGGTAACCCCCCAGTTCGCCGAGCACGACCGAGGCGATCGGGGGAACCAGCACGTACGGCAGGGAGGTCATCAGGTTGGCCAGGGCCATGTCCTTGCCCCGGTTCGCCGAGGCCGGGAGCACTTCGGTGACCAGAGCGGTATCGACGGCCAGGTACACGCCGTAGCCCAGACCCAGAATCACGGCCGCGACCAGCGTCATGGTCCACGTGGGCGACAGGGCGAGCGGGACCGCGGCGACGGCCATGGTGACGCCGCCGAGGAACACCGGCATGCGGCGCCTGCCCAGCCTGTCGGAGAGCCAACCGCTGAGGACGACCGTCGAGATCGTGGCCAGGCAGTTGACGCCGATCACGATGAGCAGACCGTCCTCGGTGGACCGGCCGGGGAAGAGCTGTTCGTAGTGCAGGACGTCGTCCAGGAAATACGGCATGTACAGCGTGCCCAGCCCGTAGCCCAGACCCATCACGAACCGGGAGCCCATCGCCCAGACGAAGTCCGGGTGTTCGCGAGGGCTGATCCGGTAGCCGTCCAGGAAGCCGCGCAGCGAGAACGGCTCGCGGTGGCTGCCGGGCAGCGGCGGGTCCTTCGAGACGACCGCGAACACCACGATCAGCAGCGGGAAGGCGGCCATCAGCACGTACTGCGCAAAGAACCCGGCGACGAGACCGATCAGCAGCCCGCCCACGATCAGGCCGCCCGCCTGCGGGACCGTGGCCCAGCCCAGCACCACGCCGCGCTGCCCGACCGGGACCCGGTCGGGCACCACCGGGGCGAGCCCGGCACCGATGATCATGAAGCCTGCCGACAGTACGAGAGAACCGAGTGCGACCCCGACGACCGTCGTCTGAACACCGGTGCAGACCAGCGCCGCCATGCAGACCAGCGAGCCCGCGATCATCCACGGCCGGCGGCGACCGAACCGACCGGTGGTGCGGTCGCAGAGCGCGCCGGCCAGCGGCGCGACGACGATTCCCGAGATCGCGCCCATCGCGCTGACCCAGGCGTAGCTGCCGACCTTTCCGTCCGGGTCGATCCTGGCGATCTGCTCGGGCATCAGGAACGTGGTCGATACCAGCATCGGGACGTACATCCCGGCATTGGCCAGGACGTACAGGACGACCCAGCCGGGACCGACCCTGCGGGTCGGCTCGGCGAGGGCTTCGGGCCGTACGGGGGCGAGGGTCATCGGGGCACTCTGCCGAGGTGGACGAGCTCGCTCGTCCGGTCGAAGGACAGCAGCGGCGCGAGGCCGTGACCGAGCAGGACGGCACCTTCGTGCACGGCCCCGGTGGCCTCGTCCCGGTAGCGAGCGTCGGGATCCAGGCCCTTGAGCCGGGTTCGGGCGACCGAGCGATCCAGCGCGGACGGCTGGAACCGGAAGACGACGACCTCGTCCCGGGTGAGGTACTGCACGGCGTGGTGCCCCAGGCGGTACTGGACGCCGCCGTGCACCACGGGCCGGATCCGCTTGTACTGCTCGACCAGCGTCCGGGACCAAAGCATGTCCTCCTCGCTCCAGTTCCGCAGGTCGCCGCCGATGCCCATCGCTCCGGCCATCGAGACGTGGAAGCGGTACCGGATCGAGGTCGCACGGGCGGTGAAGCTGTTCGGGCTGTCGGTGACCCAGGCGCCCATGGTCCGGGCGGGAAGCATCTGACAGTGTCCGTGCTGGATCGCGACCCGGTCGGCGGCGTCGGTGTTGTCGGACGTCCAGACCTGGTCCGCGCGGGCCAGCACGCCAAGGTCGGCTCGGCCGCCGCCGCCCGCGCACGACTCCAGGTACAGGCCTGGGCGGGCGGCGCGCAGCCGGTCCATCACCTCGTAGACGCCGCGCGTGTGCTCGATCCACACCCGGTCGGGATCGGCGGCCCCGGGTTGCCCGGCCTCGCTGAAGGGCCGGTTCATGTCCCATTTGAGGAAGACGACGTCCAGCTCCGTGACCATCCCGACCAGCCATGCGACCGCCCATTCACGGACGTCGCGGCGGGCGAAGTTCAGTACGTGCTGGTTGCGGCGCTGGGTACGGGCGCGGCCGTCCTGGCACAGGATCCAGTCGGGATGCGCACGGAACAGGTCGCTGTCGGGGTTGACCGCCTCGGGCTCGACCCACAGGCCGAAGCCCATGCCCAGCGCACGAACGTGGTCGGCGAGTGGGCGCAGACCGTTCGGGAAGCGGTCCGGGTTGGGCCACCAGTCGCCGAGCCCGGCCATGTCGCTGGTGCGGGCACCGAACCAGGCGTCGTCCACCACGAAGACCTCGACACCGATACCGGCGGCCGACTCGGCCAGTTCGCTCTGCTGCTTCTCGGAGATGTCGAACTCGGTGGCCTCCCACGAATTGAAGATCAGCGGGCGTTCGGCCGGACGGGCGGGCAGCACCCGGCGTTCTATGTAGGCGTGCCAGCGGCGGCTGGTGCCGCCGAAACCGTCGCAGGCGTAGAGGCCGGTGAAGACCGGGGTCTCCAGGCTCTCGCCGGGAGCCAGTTTCCAGACCAGGCCCTCGTGGCCGAAGCCGCCGGTCCAGGAGGCGCGGCCGTAGGGGTCGCGGCGCAGCGTGATCCGGCGGCTGCCGCTCCAGGCCAGGGCCGCGCTCCAGACCTCGCCGTGCTCCTCCGCGGCGTCGTGCGCGTCGAGCATCAGCCAGGGTCCGGCGTGCTGTCCCGTGGTGCCGAGGCGGCTGGTGAGCACGGTCTCCCCGACGGGCACCCGGTCGCGCCGGAGCTGGAACTCCCTGCCCCACTCCCCCACCACATGACTGACGCGGTAGTCGTCGCGAGCGGGCAGCGTCCAGGCGGCGGAGTCGAACCGCATGACGTCCACGGCCTCGTCCGCGGTGAGGACGGCCCAGCGTTCGATCTGGTCATCCCCGTCCCGAATCCGGTAGTTCAGGTCGAGACGGAGGTCGCGGACGCGGTCGGTGAAGGAGAGCGTGAGCCGACCGTCCTCGGCCGTGTGTGAGACGAACCTCCACGCGAAGCCGCGGACGCCGTCCGCGAACCGGACGGTCAGCGACGGTGCCCCGAAGCGCAGGCCGCCCTCGACCGCGTACTCCTCGCCGCCGGGGTCGTCGCCGCCGGGATCCTCGGCGGGTAGGTCGGCCGCTATCACGACGGCCTGCTCCAAGGTCAGCGGCCGACCCCAGTGCACGTGCCGGGGGACGTCGTCGGCGTCCAACCGGAAGGCGTACGAGGTGCCGGGCGTACTCAGCAACCACAGGCGGGCTTCGGAGTGATGCATGATCATACGGAACCCTTAAATATGAGTCGCGCTCATGTTTCGCTCATATGTTAGGTACGCGCACCCACGACGCCAAGCCCTTGACGGGGCTGTTGTCGGGAAACGGGGAAGGTCGCCGGTGTCGGTCTCGCCACGGCGTCGGCGAGTGAAAGGTCAGACGCCTCGCTTCAGGAAAGCGCGAGGCCGACGAACCCGAAGCGGTTCAGGATCTGCTCCCGGCTCGGCGCCTCGGGTCGGTTGTCCCGCCCGGGTTGGCCTCGAGCGTCGGCAGGGCTATGGCTATCGTGAGGCCGCCGTGGTGGTTGGCGATGGTGGTGATCCGGGCCGCGTGGGCGTGGACTATGGCCTGGACGATGGACAGGCCCAGGCCGGAGCCTTGGGTGGAGCCTGTGCGGTTGGGGCGGAAGCGGCGGAAGGGCTCGTAGAGTTCGGGGATGCGGTCGGCGGGGATGACCGGGCCGGTGTTGCGGACGCGGAGGGAGCCGGCCGAGACGCCGACCGTGACGAAGCCGCCCGCGTGGTTGTGGCGGACCGCGTTCTCGACCAGGTTGGTGACCAACTGGCGCAGCAGCAGCGGGTCGCCGGACACCGTGCCCGGGGCGAGGTTCGCGTCGATCCGGACGCCGGCCTGCTCCGCCGCGGGCCCGGTCTGTCGGAGCACGTCGGCGGCCAACTCGTCCAGCGCGACCGCTGTTGCCTGGACGTTGCCGCGCTCGCTCACCGCCAGGTTCAGCAGCCCGTCGATCAGGCGCTCGTTGCGCCGATTCAGCGCCAGCAACTGTTCGCGCGTCTCGACGATGTCCTGTGGCGAGTGCGGGTCGGCCAGACCGATCTCGATCGCCGTGCGCTGGATCGTGAGCGGAGTGCGCAACTCGTGTGAGGCGTTGGCGACGAACAGCCGCCTGCTGTCGAAGGACTTCTCCAGACGATCGAGCATCCCGTCGAAGGTGTCGGCGAGTCGCTTGAGTTCGTCGTCCGGGCCCGGCATGGCGATCCGCTCGTGCAGGTTGTGTTCGGACAGCCGGCGTGCCGTCGCGGTGATCTTGTGGACCGGGCGCAGCACTCGGCCGGACATCCACCAGCCGACCAGGATCGAGGTCACGGCCAGCAGCAACAGTGCCGCGATGAGCACGGTCAGCAGTTGACTCATCGTCACGTCCTGGCCGGCGTCGGTGGCCCGCCGGATCACCTCCGAGGGGACTGTGGTGCCCTGGGCCGGCGAACCCGGTGCCGGCTGGGCGGGCTGGGCCTGGCCCACGTATAGGGGGTCACACACTTTCGCGGACGTGGGTACGGACGTATCCAGCGCCAGTGTCTTGGCCATCGCAATCGGCAGTTGCCGGGACAGCCGCTGGTCGACGAACCAGTACACGATGCCCAGCAGGACCGTGCCGACCACGAGGGACACGCCGCCGTACATCAGCGCGAGTCGGGCCCGCGCCGACGGCCGACGAAACAATGCCCGGGAGAGCAACCGCGCGTTCTCGACCGGGTCGCTCGTCCGGGTTTTCCTACGCCGGTTTCCACCGGGTACACGCGGGCTGCTCATATCACGTATCCCGAGCCGGACACGGTCCGGATGACCCGATGGTCACCGAGCTTGGCGCGCAGCTTGGACATGGTCGCGATCGCCGCCCGGCGCAGTCCGCGGGCGACCAGGTCGGCCGGTAGTTCCTCGTCCTCGGTCACCAGGACTCGCAAGGTCTCGTCGCTCCGCTTCGGGTCGGGTCGGGTCGGGGGAAGTGGGAAGTGGGAAGGCGTGGGGGGCGAGCCGGGAAGGTGTGGGGGCGAACGGCGAATGGTCCGGGTTGGCGGACTTTGGACCGCCAACACCTCCTGTTTATACGCGAGTTCGCGTTACCCCGGGATAACCGTTTCGGGTAACGGCCGGGTAACCCGCGGCCGCGTAGACCTGTCGTCGCACCCCTCGCCGTCACGGCGGTGACGACGAGGGCAGCGACAGGACCGACGAGAGGACTACAGGTGGGAGCGACGATGACGACGAGGTTCGCGCGCGCGGGATCCGGGCGGCCCCTGGCGCTGCGGTTGGCGGTCGGGGTGATCGTGGCCGGTGGCCTCGCCTTGACCACGGCCGGGTGCGGTGACGACGGCGGCGGCTCGGCGAAGAGCAAGGTGGCGTCGGGCGGCGGCAGCGGCGGCGTGAAGGCCGAGACCAGCGGCGGCGGTTCCGGCTCGGGCAAGGGCGACGACGCCTCGCGCCGCGACCAGATGGTCAAGTTCGCGAGCTGCATGCGCGAGCACGGCGTCGACATGCCCGACCCCGAGCCCGGCGAGGGCGGCGCGATGCGCATCGGGGGAATGGCCGCGGACGAGGGGTCGTCGAAGACCGAGGACGCCATGAAGGCGTGCGAGAAGTTCCAGCCGAAGAGCGACTTCGACCCCAACGACCCCAAGTTCAAGGAGTGGCAGGCCAAGCACACCAGTTGCCTGCGCGAGAACGGCGTGAACGTGGGCGACGCCGGCGCCGGCGGCGCGATGGTCACCCTCGACGGGAGCGACGAGAAGGTGCAGAAGGCAATGGAAGTGTGCAACAAGAAGGTTCCGCCGCTGACGACGAAGAAGAAGTAGGGGCCGCATCGTGGTTCCGATCTACGATTACGAGGAGGAGTCCGCGCCGGCCCCGGCCGATCCGGACCGCACGGCGCAGCCGCGCAAGCGCCGGGGCCGCCGTCGCGGACGGGCCATCGCCGCCGCCCTGGTGCTGACGTCCGCAGGCGGCGCCGCGGCCGTCCTGCTCTCCGACGGCGGCAACGGCTCCGACGCCTCCGCGAACCGCACGAAACTGGACGCGGTCCCGGTGACCCGGGCGGACCTGGTCGACCGGCAGAACGTGGACGGCAAGCTCGGATACGCGGGCACGTACTCCGTGAACGCGGC
>NZ_JBSFEO010000035.1:0-133294 GCF_053594475.1 Embleya sp. NPDC001921 | reverse complement strand
GACCGCGTAGGCGATCGCCGCCCGGATCCGCGCCCGCCGCAGGTGGACCTTCGCCAACTCCACCGCCGACCAGTGGCACAGGGTCGAGCCCAGAATCTCCAGCTCAACGCGCATGGGCGGCTGCTCGTCGACGGCACCGAAGCCGAAGTACGAGGTGCTCACGACCGCGTACCGGTCGCCCGGGACGTTCAACTCCAGGCACTCGACGACCGCGATCTGCATCTCGAACTCGACCGAGAACCGGTCCGTCGTCTCCACGCGGGCGCCCACGTCCGGGACCTGCCGGCGCATCGCCGCGGCAATCGCCGCTTCGGCGCGGCGGTCCCGCTGGGCAACCTGCTGCTCGATCTCCGCGCACGTGGCGCGCTTGGCCAGGGCACCCGCCCCGGCGATAACCTTGCTCACGTCCTGCCACCTCTCTGTGTCTGAAGGCATCTCTGATGTGGTGGGGCGCCGCGGGCTGCGTCCTGATCCGACGTGGCCCGCACCCCTGTTCACGGGGTGTCGGTGATGGCGGCGTCCATCGACGCCTTGCGCTTCGCGATCCGCCGCTGGATCAGGTCGACACCAGCCGGGCGGACGTAGAGCGTGTAGTGCGAGCAGCGGCCCCAGTTGTGCTCGACCGGGTGCTCGATCGACCGGAAGTGCGAGGCGTGAGCCGCGTAGAAGTCCCAGGTCGTAGCCCCACACAGGGCCTCGCGGGCGAAGATGAACTTCTCCTCGACGAGGAACCGGCGCAGATCCTGCTGCCGCCAGCCCAGGAGCTTCGCGACCTCGCGGATCAGGCGCTCACCGGACTGCGCGGACAGGTACGTGTCGTGCGCGACCGCCTTCGGCTCCAGCTCGCGGAGCTTCGCGTCGGCCTCGACCAACTGCCGCGCGGTGCGCGTGAACTGCTCGGCCATCGCCAGCACGCCGGCGGCGGTGGTGATGTCAGGCAGGGCCGGCGCTGCGGGAGCGAGGATGTACGAACCGGTGCGGCGGATGCTCGGGATGACCTCGCGGGTGATCCACCGCTTGAAGGCGCGAGCCTGCGGCTTCCGCGACCGGAGGATCAGCGAGTAGAGGCCGGATTCGTTCACCGTCGCGAGGCTCTGGGCTCCGCCAAGGGTGTCCATGGTGTGGACCCCCTTCTCGTCCTCGTCGAGCAAGGCGAGCGAGCTGCGCGGGTTGCCGAGTTCAAGGACGGCGGCGACATCCGCCCCGACGAACCAGGGCTCGCCGCCGACGGTGATGGTCCGGACCGGCTGGCCGGTCTCCGGGAAGCTGAAGGGGGTGATACTGGTGCTCAAGACCTGCTCCTTGTACAGAAGGGGTGCGGTCGGCGGCCGGTCCTTCGGGGCCGGCCGGTTTGCGTCAGGCGGCCTCGGACTTGCGGCGGCGCCTGGGGGTGGAGGTGCGCTTCCGGGGCGCACGCGGGCCCTTCGGCTGCTCGTTCGTCACGGGCTCGTTGACCCGCCGGCACATCTCTCGGATCGCAGCGCGGTCCTCATGCGACACCTTCATGGGGCCGAGCCCGTCGCGATGCGGCCAGCCCTTGCGCTTGAAGCCGTCGTAGGCCGTCTTGGTACTGATGCCTTCGGCTTCTGCGAACTCGGCGACGGTCATCCACTTCTCGAAGCCGTGCTCATCGATTTCGGGCTCGTCCGTCTCCGTCCGGGGTTCGACGGTGGCGAGGCGAGTGGACATGTCAACTCCTTCCTTTCGGTGCCTTGTCGCTGGTCAGAGCGAGGTCGGCCGGGTTGTCGACGCCGAGGACTTCGCAGAGCGCCAGGAAATTGGGAGGCGTCATGCGGAGCGAGTGGCTTTCCACGCGGCTCAGATAGGCCCTGTCGATGCCGACTCGGGAAGCGACATCCACGCCCTTCAGCCCTAGAGACACGCGGAGGCGCCGAGCTTCCGGCCCATCCACGGTGAAGCGGAGGTGCATATGAGGAACGTACCCCTTGATGCCGCTTCAGGGAAGTAAAACGTGGAAGTTTGTGGAAGATCGCAGAAGAAGACGCCTGTGAGTTCGGGGCGGGTCACGGAACAGTTGCGCCACGTGAGGTAAAAATCCGGCCGACTTGCTACATCTTTGGAACCCCGGTCTAGGTGGACCTGGCTGAACCTGAGACACTGCGAGTCATGGCAGCCCTGTCGGACGTAGACGCGCGCAAGCGCCTCGGTGCACTGATCACCGAACGGCGCGCCCACCTGCGCCTATCCGTCAATAAGGCGGCCCGGCGGGCCGACATCAGCAACAAGACCTGGGCCAACATCGAGGCCGGCGGTGGCGCGCGCGATGTGACCTACGTCGGTGTCGAAGAGGCGCTTCTTTGGAAACCGGGATCATGCCGCGACGTCCTGACGGGCGGCTCGCCTACCATCGACGACCCCTCGGCACCCCAGACGGAAGCCGAGCAGCCGGAGTTGATCTACTCCGGTCCGGACGGCGAGGACTGGCGGCCGGTCATCCGCCGCGACCTTCGTGACGCGGTGCGCGATGCGACGATGACAACCATGCCGGGGATGACCGCGGAGAAGATCCAAGAGCTTGAAGCGAAGGTCGAGGAAGCACTCTTTCGGCGGCTTGCGGAGCGTCACCGCGACGCTTCATAGGGGCATCTACCTGCGGGTATGGTCGCTCAGAGCACTTGAATGATCACTGGATGCTTGTGCGACGGAATTGTTACGGATTGAATTGTGTCCTTCAATCAAATGACCGTTAGGCATCCCATGATCACGTGACATCATTCACCGACCTGGGGGATTCCACCCGGTTCGGGGAGGGCCCAAATGGCGCCTGTTGCCATGTTCGAACTGCTGGAAGCTGGACCAGACTTCACCGGCTGGTTCGGTGAAGTGGAGAGGAAGCCCGCCTGCGTCCTGCCGGCGCTCGTGCTCACCGAGCCTGCCGTCCAGACGCACACCCAGATCGCCGCGCGGCGACAGAACCGGGACTGCGGGGCCTGCGTACAGGCCGCGTGCCCCCTGTTCCGCCTCGCACCGCAGTGATCTAGTAGCAACTCCCCTGGAAACGCGGGGCGTCTCCGGTATCTCGGACCGCGAGATCCGCCCCGCCCAAGCCCGGTGGCACACGCGCCCGCCCACCCACGGACCCAGGTCCGGCGGCCGTGCCCACCGCGAGCACCGGAGGGCGAACCCCCATGCCAAGCACGGAAAAACGCGGCAACGGACCCACGCCGTGGCGCGTCCGCTTCATCAACAACGAAGGCCAGCGCGACTCCGCAAGCGGCTTCGAAACCGAGGACGAGGCCTACGACTACGGCCTCGACCAGGAAACCGACATCCGCCGCGGCGTCTACCACAACGCCCGCCGCGGAGAGGTCTCGTTCCGGGCGTACGCCAAGGAGTGGCTTGATGCCCACGACGTCGCCAGCACGTCCGAGGTGTCCTACAGGAGCCGGCTGAACGCGGTGATCCTCCCCCGCTGGGGCGACGAAGCCGTCGGCGCCATCACGACCCTCGCCATACGCTCATGGGTCAAATCCCTTCGCCAGAAGGGGTATTCGACCAACTACATCGAGAACGTCATCATGCAGATGCGCATGATGATGGACGACGCGGTGGCCGACAAGTACATCACCTACAACCCGGTCGAGAAGAAGTCCCGCCGCGGCAAGGTCAAGCCGCGGGAGAAGGCCAAGACGATCTTCGGAACGCCGGCCCAGGTTGCGGAACTCGCACAGCGGGGCCTGGTGTTGCGGGGCGAGATGGGCGAGATGATCATCCTCACCCTCGCCTACACGGGCATGCGACTCGGCGAGCTGTACGGACTCCTGCGAACTGACTGCAACCTCCTAGGCAAGGAGTACGAGCGGTCCCTCACCGTGGCGCGTCAATTTCAGTATCAAGGCGGAGTGCGGGCACTGCCGATCCCCAAGTACGACTCGGGCCGGCGCATCGTACTGCCGCCGTTCCTCGCCGATCGCCTCTCCGCGCTGCTGGCCACGCACAAGTCCAGGTTCGTCTTCACCGCGCCCGAGGGCGGGCAACTCCTGACCGGCGGCAGCTTCTACGACAGCTTCTGGCATCCCGCCACGCGGGGGCGGCCGCCGCGGCCGGCGTCGCGCGGGCACCGTGCGCTGCCCGCGCTGCCCGGCGTCACGGGCCTGGAGGGCATGGTCCCTCACGGCCTGCGCCACGGACACGCGGTCTGGCTGGACGAGGCCGGGCACCCGGACGTCGCGATCGAGGAGCGACTGGGGCACGAGACGCGGACGGTCAAGGGGACGTACCGGCACGCGACCCCGTCGATGGAGCGGGCGATCGCCGAGGCTCTCCAGGGTTGGTACGAGGCAGCAACCCCGGCACGCGAGACATCACGCAGCGTGGGCTGACCGGGTCGTGCCCCAGCCGTGCCCCATCCGGCCGTGCCGGACATGCGAAGGCGCCGCCCGCTGCTCCCGTAGACGGACGGCGCCTGTCGTGTTCGGCCAGGTCAGAGGGTGTTTCCCCTGGGCCGTGGCCGAGATCCGGTGGGCTACTTGCCCGTGTAGTGCACCTGGAGTTCCTTGATGCCGTTGATCCACGCGTGGCGAAGCCGGCGGGGGTCGGCCGCCTTGGTGATGTCCGGCATCGCGTCGGCGATCGCGTTGAACATCAGGTTGATCTCCATCCGGGCCAGCGAGGCGCCCAGGCAGAAGTGCGGACCGCCGCCGCCGAAGCCCAGGTGCGGGTTCGGGTTGCGGGTGATGTCGAACTTCATCGGGTTCTCGAACACGTCGGCGTCGTAGTTGGCCGAGCTGTAGAAGATGCCGACCCGCTGCCCCTCCTTGATCTCCTGACCGCCGAGCACGGTGTCCTGGGTCGCGGTGCGCTGGAAGGACATCACCGGCGACGAATACCGCACGATCTCGTCCGCCGTGGTCTCCGGGCGCTCCGCCTTGTACAGCTCCCACTGGTCGGGGTTGTCGAAGAACGCGAGCATCCCGTGCGTGATCGCGTTGCGCGTGGTCTCGTTGCCCGCGACCGCCAACAGCAGTACGAAGAAGCCGAATTCGTCCGAGGACAGGCTGCCGTCGGACTCCGCGGTGATCAGCCGGGTGACGATGTCCTGCGCCGGGCACGCCTTGCGCTCCTCGGCCATGCCCATCGAGTACAGCATCAGCTCGGCGGCGGCCTGCGCGCCGACCTCGGTGGACTCCGCGTACTCCGGGTCGTCGTACCCGAGCATCTTGTTCGACCACTCGAAGATCTTCTTGCGATCCTCCTGCGGTACGCCGATCAACTCCGCGATCGCCTGCAACGGCAGCTCGCACGCGACCTCGGTGACGAAGTCGCCGGAGCCCTTGAGCTTGGCGTCCGCCACGATCTGCGCGGCCCGTTCGGTCAGCGCGGCCTGGAGCGCGTTGATCGCCCGGGGCGTGAAGCCGCGCTGGACGATGCTGCGCAGCCGGGTGTGCTCCGGCGGGTCGATGTTGATCATGATGAGCTTCTGCGCGTCGATGTTGGACATGTCCATGCCCTCGGCGAACCGGATGATCGCCGTGTTCTTGTTCGTCGAGTAGATCTCCGGCTTGGTGGAGACCTCCTTGACGTCCGCGTGCCGGGTGACCAGCCAGTAGCCGTCGTCGCCGAAGTTGGACACCTCGGGCGTCTGCGGGACCCACACGACCGGGGACGTCTTGCGCAACTGGGCGAACTCGTCCAGCGGGATGCGCGTGGTGTACAGGTCGGGGTCGGTGGGGTCGAAGCCGTGGTCGAGGACCGGACACGTCATGGTGGAACTCCCGTTGCCGGAGGGTGTGCGAGGTCGCCGCGCCGACCGGCCGGGGACGGGTGCCGGAAAGCGCGGTGGTGCGGCGGTGGTGCGGTGGTGCGTGCGAGGTGGTGTGCCTGTGCGGTGGTCTGGCTGGGGTGTGCCTGGCTGCGGCGGTGCGGTGGTGCGGGTCAGACCCCGGCGACCGGGCTCGACGCCCTGCGGCGCGGGCCCAGGAGCTTGCGGACCACACCGCGCAGGATGCGGCCGAGCTCGTCGTCGGGCAGTTCCGGGAAGGCGGCGACGGCGGAGTAGATGCCACCCATCGCCACGGCCGTGGACACGCGGTACTCGATCGAGTCGTCGACGTCGTCGAGGACTTCGCGCACCCGCGCGGTGATCGAGGCGAGTCGTGGCTTGATGGCGCGGTGGCGTCCGATCGCGACGTCCCGATCGAGGATGACGGCGAGGGTGCGGTACCGGATCAGGAAGTCGACGTAGCCCTCGAACAGCAGGCGCTGGCGAGCGGTGCTGCCGCGCCTGCTCTCGGCGACCTCCAACACCCGGTCCAGGTCGTTCAGGGCCGGGCGCAGGAGGGCGTCGAGCAGTTCGTCCTTGGTGCGGAAGTGGTAGTACAGGGCGGCCTTGGTCACCCCGACCCGATCGGCGATGGCCTGCAGCGAGGTGCCGGCGAAACCGTGTTCGCCGAACAGTTCCTCTGCCGCCTGGAGCACCTTGTCATAGGTGTCCTCCGGTGCCGGGATCGCCACGGGTCCCCCTTCCTGTTGGGCATGAACATACGTCGACCTCTGCCAATCGACAAGGCTGATGGGGCGTCAATTTTCATCTCCGCACCGTTGTTCGCACGGAAAGCGGCTTGCCGTTCGGCCAGGGACGGGGTCGGGCGCGCTGACGGTCGGGCAGGTCGACCCGACCGGCCGGGATCGATCCCGATCGGCCCGGTACGGCCGCGTCCGACCGCGGCACGTCGCGCGCCGGTAGGTTGCCGGCATGAGCGACTTCGACGCCGTCATCGAGGCGGAGCGGCAGCGGTCGGCGGACCCGGCCACGGCGGCCGGCGGGCCGGCGGCGGGACGTCGGGAGGACGGGGTCCGGACCCTCGCACGCATCGAGCTGCTCCTGGCCGCGACGGCGGCGGAGCTGGCGAAGCGGGGCGCGGTGGCGCTGCCGGTGGTCGGGTTCCCGCCGAGGAGGGGCCCGGCGCGCTTGACCCGCCGCCTGACCGCCGCCGTCGTCGACCGGCGTCGACCGGTCCTGGACCTGTTCTCGCTCGACGCGCGCGGCGGGCCGTTCCTGGAGCGGGGCGCCGTGGCGGCCGAGGAGGTCTGGCTGCGCGTCTCGCACCCCGGTCGGGCCGAGGCGCTGCGCGCGGCTCTGCTGGGCGCGGGCCTGACACCGGAGACCGTCATCCTCCGCGAGGGCCCACCGATCGTGCTCGATGCCGACCGGGCCGCGCGCGAGGGTCGTGCCGGCGGCTGCTTCGGCGTCGCGGACGACGGCACGCTGGTGGTGTATCCGCCGGCCGACGCCGCACCGGTCCCGCTCGTCGGGGCGCTGACGGCGGCCGTGGCGAGCGCCGCCCCCCAGGTCTGAGCGGCGCCGCGCAGATCAGCCGAGCCGGCGCCCGGCAGGCACCCCGCACGCCGGCCGCGGCCCGCCGTGCGCGTCAGCGCGCGGTCTCGACGTCTTCGGTCTCGACGTTCCCGGTGTCCACGTCTTCGATCTCGGCACCCGCCGTGCCGGCCTCCGCCGCGCCGATGTCCGCCGTGTCGCCCTCCCCGGCCTCGACGTACATCGCCCGCCCGCTCTCGCGCGCCCGCAGCGCCGCTCGCAGCCGTGCGGCCCGCCCCGCCGGCATCGCGGCCGCGCCCCGATCCGGTGTCAGCAGGTGCCAGGCCCGCAACTCGTCGGCCTGGAGCCGGATCCCGGCGAGCCGATCAGGTGTCAGCACGCCACCGTCGAACAACCAGCGCATCCCGCCACGATGCCCGTCCACCGACGCCACCCACTGCGCCACCAGCAGGTTCGGCGGCCCGTCCAGGGTGATGCCCAGCTCCTCGCGAACCTCGCGGACGCAACCCGCCCACGGCGATTCCCCCGGCTCCACGATTCCACCGGGAAACTCCAACCCCGGCTTGTAGTCGGGCTCGACGAGCAGCACGCGGCCCCGGTCGTCGAAGAACAACGCCCCCGCCGCGACGGTCAACGCGCTCCGCGCCGGATCGTCCGCATGGCCCTCACCTGGGCCGCCCGCACCGCTCCCCGAAAGGCCGTTCGCATGCTCGTCCATGACACCGAAGTCTGTCCCAGCCCGCGGCGTACCGGCCGACAGGGTCCCGGCCGGCGACGTGTGCCGCGTCCGGACCCGCGACGCCGGTCACCCGCGGCGTCGGATCGAGGACGCCGGATCAGGGGCGCGTGGCGAGGCCGAGGACGACCACGTCGACGAGCTTCGGCAACCGCTCCGGGTCGTCGACGCCGCGCTGTTCGTGGGCCCAGGCGATGCCGTGGGCGAGGGTGAAGAGTTCGTCGGTGTCGATGTCGGCGCGGACCTCGCCGGCCGCCTGGGCGCGCGCGAGCAGGTCGGCGCCGGCCGCGCGCATCGCGTGGCAGGAGGCGTACAACTCGGAGGTCTCGTCGGCGAGTGTGGCCATCAACGTCGCGCTCATCCCCCGGAACGTGCCGGCGCCCTCGATCAGCAGCCGCAGCCAGGTCGCCAGCGCGTCGCGCGCGGCCGCGGTGTCGCCCAGCGCCCGAGCCCGCGCGGTGAGGCCGTCGTAGCGGTCCCGCACCACCGCCTCGACGAGCGCGTCCCGGGAGGGGAAGTGCCGGTACAGCGTGCCGATGCCGACCCCGGCCCGACGGGCGAGCTCCTCCAGCGACGTGTCGATGCCCTGTTCGGCGAACACCACCCGGGCTTCGGCGAGCAGGCGCTCGTAGTTGCGGCGGGCATCGGCGCGCATCGGTCGGGTCATCGGCGTTCCCTCTCGGACGTTGTCAAACGGAGCCTGCCTCCATATGGTGGTCGAAGCAAACCGGAGGCAGCCTCCGAAATGCTCCGGCCACAGCAATGCCCGGTACCGCGGCAACCCCGCCTCCCGGGCGCGGCCGTGCCCCGGCGCCATCCCGGTCCCGGCCCCGTGCGACGCCGCACGCGAAAAACCCGTCGCCGCCTGGGCGGCCGACGACCCGCGGCCGGTGACCCGGGCCCCGCGACCGTGACCTATGTCCTGTGACCGCCCACCAACGGAACGGAACCACCGATGACGCACGACAAGGCCGCCCTCGGGCGGCTCGGCCTGTGGACCTTCGCGTTCGACGGCCAACCCGCCGGCGCGGTGCGCGAGGCGGCGGCCGAGATCGAGGAACTCGGCTACGGCGGCCTGTGGGTCGGCGAGGGCATCGGCCGCGAGGCCGGCACGCACGCCCAACTCCTGCTCGCCGCGACCCGTACGCTCCCGGTCGCCACCGGCATCGCGATCATGTCCGAGCGCACCCCGCGCCTGATGGCCGCGACCGAGCGCACCCTCAACGAGGCCTACCCGGACCGCTTCGTGCTGGGCCTGGGCGGCCACCGCGCCGCCGGCCAGGCGGACATGCCGGGCATGCCCAAGGCGAACACCGCTCCCGCCGTCGCCGGCGTCGGCGCCTACCTGGACGAGATGGACGCCGCCGTGCTGATCGGCACGCCGCCCGAACGCCCCGGCCGCCGGGTGCTCGCCGCGCTCGGCCCGAAGATGCTGGCGCTGGCCGGCGCACGCACGTGGGGCGCGCACACCTATCTGGTGACGGTGGACCACACCGCGCTGGCCCGGAAGACGATGGGCCCGGACCCGTACCTGTCGGTGTCCCTGACCACGGTGCTGTCCCCGGACCGGGCCCGGGCCGTGCAGGTCGCGCGCGGCTTCACATCCGGCTACCGGGTCGCCCGGCACCAGATGAACAACCTGCGCCGAATGGGCTTCTCCGAGGCCGAACTCGACGGCGAGGGCACCCGCCTGGTCGACGCACTGTGCGCGCTGGGCGATCTCGACGCGATCGCCGAGCGGATCCGCGAACACCTGGACGCGGGCGCCGACCACGTCTGCCTCCAGGTCCTCACCTCGGACCAGGGCCGCATACCGCTCACCGAATGGCGCGAACTGGGCCCACTCGTCGGCGAGTTCACGTAGAACCCCGGCCACCCGGTCGAAGCGCCTCGCCCACTCGACGGCGACGGCGACGGCGACGGCACGACCGGGCTCCCGCCCGGCGGCCGACGCACGCACACCGGCACCCGCCGCCGGATGGTGCCATGCGGCCGAGGCCGGACCCGACCTCCGAGCCCGACCCCGAGCCCGAGCCTGAGCCCGTCCCCGACCTCGGAGCACGGCGCCCGAGTCCGACACCCGAGCCCGGCGCCCGGCCGCACCACCGCACCGGATCCGCCAAGGCACCGGCACCGGCTCCGGCTCCCGCTCCACACGGGACGCGTCCGCCCTCCGCCGACCACACACCCACCTCGCGCCACACCCGCCCGGCGCGTCACACCCACCGCTCCCGCGCATCGGCGTAAGCTCCCGACATGTCCGAACGCACCTTCGTCCCCGACGAGTTCGTCGTCCCCGCGCCGCCGGTCACGCCGTCCTTCCGGTTGGAACCGCTGGCCGCCCGGCACAACCGGGCCGATCTGGCCGCGTGGTCGTCGAGCATCGAGCACATCCGGGCCACGCCCGGCTTCGCGGATCGGCACTGGCCGCCGCTCGACGGCATGAGCGCCGACGAGAACCTGCGCGATCTGGTCCGGCACGCCGACGACTTCACCAAGCGCACCGGCTTCACGTACACCGTGCTCGACAACGGTGGCAATGCCGGTGACTACGACGTGATCGGCTGTGTGTACATCTACCCCGACCGCGAGGATCCCGCCGTCACCTCGGTGCGTTCGTGGGTACGGGCGGACCGGGCCGAACTCGACGCGCCGCTGTACCGCGAGGTCTCCGCGTGGTTGGCAAAACACTGGCCGTTCGAGCAAATCCGCTACGCCGCGCGGTAGCCGGCGCCGGGTGGCCCCCGCGGCGGGCCCGCCGGGTCGTCGGTCAGCCCGGCCGGGCCGCCGCCCACCAGGCACTCTCGTCCCGGTCCGGGTCCGAGATCGCGTCCGCCAACGACGCGAAGGCGTAGGTGCGTTCCGGGTCCCAGTCGGTACTGCGCAGCAGTCGCTCGCGCATGCCCGCCCACCCCGGTGCCGAGCCCGCCACCACCCACGCGTCCGGCGCGTGCGCGGTCAACCGCTGTGCCGGGCGCAGCCAGGAGGCGGCCTGTTCGGGCCAGGAGACCACCGCGACCACCTCCCCGGGCCAGGCAGCCGCGAGCGCGTGCGCGGCGGCGGTCGAGGCGCGGTCCCGGCCGTGCCCGATCGCCAGGGTCCGCCGACCGGCCAACCTGCGGAGCAGGTCCGCCAGTTCGGCCTCGGTGTGCGGCGCCGGCGGGCGGCCCTTCCAACGGGCGTAGGCGGCCGGCAGGCACACCGCGCACGGCCGGAACCCGGCCTTGATCGCGGTCGCCTCGTCGGCGAAGAAGACCCGGCCGGCGACGTAGCCGCCGCGCTCGATCGCCCGCAGCGCGCTGCGGCAGTCCAGCCGCCCGTACAGCCGACCGCCCGTGGTGCCGCCCAGCGTGCCCGGCGTCGCACTGCGGTAGGGCCGCCCGTCCGGCCCGATCAGCGTGTACATCGCGTCACGCCGCGTCGTGGAAGACGAGGCCCAGGGTGCGGCGCAGCCCGGAGTGCACCGTGCTGACGCCGTGCCGCATCGGCGCCGCCGACCAGCCCCGGGCCGAGCGGATCGGCCGGTCCCGGGTGGTGAAGACCAGCCCGTGCCCCTGGGGCAGGCTGATCGCGGTGCCGCGCGACTGGGCCCGGAAGCGCTGCTCGGCCATCAGGAACTCGCCGCCGGTGTAGTCGACGCCGGGCTCGTCCAGGCCGATCACCACCTGGAGCGGGAAGACCAGGTCGCCGTACAGGTCCCTGTGCAGCGCGTTCCAGTCCCCCGGTCCGTAGCGCAGCAGGATCGGTGTCGGCCTGCTCTGTCCCGCCGCGTGACACATCGTCAGCCACTCGTCCAGGGTGTCCGGCCAGGGCGCGGGCCGGCCCAGGCGGGCGGCCCACGCGCGGGCGATCGGCAACAGGTGCGGGTAGCAGGACGCGCGCAGCGCGGCGATCGGCTCGGGCACGGGCGCGGCGAAGTACCGGTACTGCCCGGCGCCGAAGCGATGCCGGGCCATGTCGATCGTGGCCCGGAAGAGCTCGGGTCGGTCGTACAGCTCGGCGATCTCGCGGCACGTGTCCGGGTCCAGGATCCGGTGGGTCAGCGCGTGTCCGTGCTCGTCCACCCGCTCGGCGAGGTCGGTGGTGGTCGCGGGCGTGCCGGCGAACAGCGTGTCCACGGCGCTCACCGCAGGCGCGCCGGCAGCGCGCCCTCGTGGTCGAGCAGGTACTCCTTGCGGTCCAGGCCGCCCGCGTACCCGCGCAGCGCGCCGTCCGCGCCGATCACCCGGTGGCAGGGCCGGATCAGCAGCAGCGGGTTGGCCCCGATCGCGGTGCCCACCGCGCGCACCCCCGCCCGCGAGGTACCCACCCGCTCGGCGATCGCGCCGTATGTGGTCGTGGTGCCGTACGGGATCTCGTCGACCGCGGCCCAGACGCGTTCCTGGAAGGCCGAGCCGCGCGGCGCCAGGGCCAGGTCGAAGTCCTGCAGGTCGCCCGCGAAGTAGGCACCGAGTTGGCGCACCACCTCGACGAACGGGGCCACGTCGGAGCGCGAGTCGGCGGGCACGACGGCGCCGCCCTTCTGCCCGGGCACCGACAGCGAGGACAGCGCGAGCGTGCCGTCGGGGTGCTCGTCGCCGATCAGCAGCAGTTCGCCCAGTGGGCTGTCGAGGGTGGTGTGGACGGTCATGGTCGCTTCCTTCGTCGAGATCGCGATGACCGTGTGCGTCGGTCGGGGACCGGCCTTGCGCACTGGTCATAGGTGCTTCCGGATCCCACTGTGCGCGATCGCGAGCGCGTCGTCCGGCGGGAATCGGACATCGCGTTGTGCCCCGATCCGAGGTGCGGGCCGGACGGGTGGCGACTGGGTCGTCGGTCGGACAGCGGCCACGAGCGGGGCCGCGAGCGGGGCCACGAGCGGGGCCGCGATCGGTCGGGGCGGGCGGACCGATCGGGGATTCCGTCGCGGTCCGCTCCCCGTCCGTTCCGCAGTCCGCTCCCCGTCCGTTCCGCGGTCCGGTACCCCGTCCCGTTCGCGGTCCGGTCCCGCTCGGGCAGGATGGTCCGATGATCGAGACGGACCGACTCCTGCTCCGCCGCTGGCGCGACGACGACCTGCCCGCGCTCACGGCGATGAACGCCGACCCCGAAGTGATGCGCTATGTGGGCGACGGACTGCCGCGCACCCCCGAGCAGAGCGCCGCCGCCCTGGTCGAGTACGAACGGGCTTGGCAGGCACGCGGCTTCGGCCTGTTCGCGATCGAACTGCGCACCGCCGAGCCGGGCCCGGTCGGCGCGCTCGCGGGCTGGGCGGGCCTGGCCGTACCGGAGTTCCTGCCCGAGGTGATGCCCGCGGTCGAGATCGGGTGGCGGCTGGCCCGGCCGTACTGGGGACACGGCATCGCCACCGAGGCCGCCGTCGAGGTGCTGCGCTTCGCCTTCGAGTACGCCCGCGTGCCGCACCTGGTCTCCATCTGCCACGTGGACAACACCGCGTCCGCGAAGGTGATGGCCAAGCTGGGCATGACCGAGGAACGCCGCACCACGGTGCCCGCCCACGGGAAGAAGCCGGTCCTGGTCACCGAACTCGCCAGGGGCCGCTACCTGCGCACCCGCACCTGACCCGAACAGGTCCCGGCGGCACGGAGCGTGGCGCCGACACCGCGGGGGTCCCGGCCGGGTCCCGCCGCCGGTGTCGGCGGCGTGCGTTCGATCAGCCCGAGACGCAGAACTCGTTGCCCGCGGGGTCCTGCATGGTCGTCCACTTCAGCCCGGGAGCGTCGCGCTCGGCCACCACGGTCGCGCCCAGACCCACCAGCCGCTCGACCGCGTCCGCCCGGTCCGGCGCGGAGAAGTCCACGTGCACCCTGTTCTTGCCGGCCCGCTCCTCGGGCACCCGCTGGAAGCCCAGGACCAACGGCTCGGCGCCGATGATGACGAACTCGCCGAAGTCCTCGGCGATCTCCACTCCCAGCGCGTTCGCCCACCACGCGGCGAGGCTGCGCGGATCGGCACAGTCGATCGTGATCATCTGCGGTGTCAGCTCCATGCACGCACGATACGAGCGGCGACCGACAGGTCGGTGCAGCCGAGCCCTTCGAGGCCCGGAGTGTCGCGGACCGCGCCGACAGTCGACCGTGCCCACGGCACCGGCCCGCGACCGGGCACGGCGCACCCCCGCGACGCGCCACCCGGCACGCGCCACGCGCGACGCGCCACGGCATCGGGCCGGCTCGACGCGTCGCCGGTCACGGTCGCGCGATGCCCCGCATCAGCGTCCCGGCCGTGCTCGCGGCGAACTCGGCCACCGTCGGACCGTCCTCGATGCCCATGAAGTGCCGCAGGAACGCGCGTTGGTAACACGCGCCGAGCAACATCGCGGCGGCGGCCTCCGGGTCGGCGTCCGGAGCGATCCGGCCGCGGTCGCGCTCGACCGTGAGGTAGGCGGCGAGCAGGCGCAGCGGGACGTGCGGACCGGCGCCGATGCCACGCAGCGCCTCGCGGTGCCGGCGCAGCAGCGCGGGTTCGGCGAACAGCGACGAGGCGATCGGCATGCTCTGCTCGTAGAACTCCGCGGCCCGAGTCGCGATCGCCGTCAGCCGCCGCTCCACCCCGCCGGGCTCGTCCGGCCCGTCGGGCCCGTCCGACTCGACGGCCAGTTGGGCGAGCAACGGGCCCAGTGGCGGCAGCCGCTCCTTGAGCACCGCCACGAACAGTTCCTCCTTGCCGGTGAAGTGCTTGTACAGCCCAGCCTCCGAACAACCGGCGGCGCGCGCGATCTCCTTGGTCGTGGTGCGCGCCAGTCCGAGCGTGCGCATCAGGTGCTCGGCGGCGTCCAGGATCCGCTGCCGGGTGGGTACGACCTGCTGCCGTCGCCCGGGGGTCGGCGCCGGTTGCGGCTCCCGCCGCTGGGGTTCGGGGCGGGTCGAGTGCGGCATCGCGGCGGTCGTCCGTTCGTCGTGGGCAGTCCGGTCCGGTCCGGGCGGATTCGGTCCGATCCGATGGGGTTCGGCACGGTCCGGTCCCGGACTTGACGCAGGGGTGAGCAAGTATTCACCATGTGCTGGTGAGTGAACACTCACCCACCTCGGGAGGCAACACATGAGGCTCACCGTTCTCGGAGCGACCGGTGGCACCGGCGAACACGTCCTGCGCCATGCCGCCGCCGCCGGGCACAAGGTCACCGCCGTGGTCCGGGCGCCGTCCCGACCCGCGTTCGAACACCCGAACGTCGAGGTCTTCCGGGCGGACGTGACGGACCCGGCCGAACTGCGCGAGGCGATCGAGGGCCGCGACGCGGTGTTGTCCGGACTGGGACCGCGCAACCGCAAGGCCGCCGGTATCGCGGCGGCGGCGACCGCCGCGATCCTGAGCGCGATGGCCGACACCGGCGTACGGCGCCTGGTGACCATCAGCGCCGCCCCGGTGGGCCCGACGCCGACCGAGGATTCGGTGTTCGTACGCGGCGCGGTGATCCCGATCCTGCGCGCGATCCTCAAGGACGTGTACGCGGACCTGGACGCGATGGAGGGCGAGTTGGCCCGCAGCGGCAGCGACTGGACCTCGATGCGACCGCCGAGGCTGACCAACGGGTCCGGCACGGGCACCTATCGCACCCGCACCGGCGGCAGCGTCCCACGCGGCAGCACCATCGCCCGCGCCGACCTCGCACACGGCATGCTCGCGGTCCTGGACGACCCGGCCACCTACCGCCGACCGGTGGGCATCGCGTACTGAGGCCCGGCGCGGCGGTGGCCGCACGTGGCGCGACCGGCGCGACCCGAGCCCGGCGACCCGCGGGCCCGGCGCGAGCAACACCTCCCACCGGTGGCGGTGAACGCCCCGCGATCACGTCGATCGACGCGCCCCGGTGAGATCGACCCGAGCCGGGTACACGCCGGCACCGATCCCCACGGGAGGCACGATGAGCCGGCGCGGCACCGCCGACGGACCCACCATCAGCGTCCGCCGGGTGTACGAACCCGCCGAACCCGACGACGGCCTGCGCGTCCTGGTCGACCGGTTGTGGCCGCGCGGCCTCGCCAAGGCGGACGCGCGGCTGGACGACTGGCCCAAGGAGTTGACCCCGTCCACCGAGCTGCGCCGGGCCTGGCACGCCGGCGGCCTGGCCGAGGAGGTGTTCCGCGCCCGCTACCGCGACGAGCTGGACACGGCGCCGGCGCACGCGGCCCGCGCCGCCCTGCTCACCCGGGTGGGCCACGGCCGACTCACGCTGCTCACCGCCGTCCGCGACCCGGAGCACAGCCATGTCCCGGTGCTGGTCGCCTACCTCGGCGGGGCCGGGTAGGAACAGGCCCCGTCGACCGGCCGGACGGACTCCCGTGTGCCGTCCGGCCGTTCGCACCCGCGACGGGTCGACCGCGCCCGGTCGCGACCGCGGCCCGCCCGCCGGGAACCGTTCGCGGCCGCGGCCCCTCCACCGCGCGAGCCCCCGCTACCCGTGCGCGTGCTCCGCCTCCGGCAACATCGTCCGCGGGTCCTGACCGGCGAACCACATCCCGATCACGATCGCCGCGGTCGCCTCCAGATAGCCCGCCCGCTCCAGCCCGCCGACCACCAGCGGCACCGAGCCCACGTCCGCGACCAGGGTGTGCGCCACGTCGAGCGCGCCCTGGTCGTCGCCGCACAGCGGTACCGCGAGACCGTCCGCGTACGCACCCGCCCACACCCCGGCCGCGCCCAGGTGGAACGCCTTGACCACGTGCGCGCCCGGCGCCGCGTCCGCGAGCGTGCGCGCCGCCGAAGGGCCGCCGTCGGTGGTCAGGATCGGCCCGCTCGCCCCCGGCACCATCGGGTTCGAACAGTCGAGCAGCGCCTTGCCGACCAGCAGCCCCGCCAACGGCGGGATCACCTCGCCGGTCGCCGCGTGCCCGACCGCCGACAACACCGCCTCGCCGTGCCCGGCGGCCTCGGCGAACGTACCCGCCCGGACCCCGATCGACTTCGCCGCCGCCTCGGCCCGTTCCGCCGACCGCGCACCGATCAGCACATCGTGGCCGGCCCGCGCCCACTTGCCGCCCAACGCGACCGCCATGTTGCCCGCACCCAGAATTCCGATTCGCACAGCCATTACCCCACTCGCTCGAGAGGTCGTCTCCGACTCCTCGAAGCTAGGGAAGCCGACAGGCACCATTCGGTAAGTCTCGCCGGGGCGAGAATGAAGCCATGACCGAACACAGGGGCGAGTACGTCGCCGACTGCCGCGCCCGCATCGGCTTCGACCTGCTCACCAACCGCTGGAACAGCGTGGTCGTCTACGCGCTGGCCGCCGGCCCCATGCGACCGGGCGCCATGGCCGCGCGGATCGGCGGAATCAGCGCGAAGGTCCTCAACGAGACGCTGCGCCGACTCGAGTACCACGGGCTGGTGTCCCGGCACGCCTATGCCGAGGCGCCGCCGCGCGTCGAGTACGCGCTGACCGACCTGGGCGAGTCGCTCCTGGTCGCGTTCCAGGCCATCGGCGCGTGGTCCCTCGAACACGGCGACCGCGTCCTGGCCGCCCAGGACGCGGCCGACGCCGCACGCACCGCGTGAGCCGGCGCTACCTGCGCAACCGGGCCGCCGGTACCGCGGTCGCCAGCGCCGTCGCGGCGATCGCCAGCGAGGTCACCTCGCCCGCGTGGTGGAAGTCGGCACCCACCGACAGGTACAGCGTGCCGAACGCGGCCACCCCGAGCACCTGACCGAGTTGGATCATCGTCACCATCAGCCCGGACGCGTCCGAGGCCAGCGGCAGCGGGACCCGGCGCAGCGCGAGCATCATCACCGGGCTGTACGCGACGCCCAGGCCGAAACTGCCCAGGATCATCGTGGCGAGCAGCACCGGCAACGACTGTCCGTCGCCGAACGCCCAGGCGGTGGCCGCGAATCCGAGCGCGCCGATCGGCATCCCGATCATCGGCAGCCGCGGATGCCACGCCGCGGGCAGTCGCTGCCAGCGCAGCGACACCGTCGCGAAGACGACCGAGGACGGGATGAAGGTCAACCCCGCCTCCAGCGCGCTGTAGCCCAGGCCGTTCTGCACGTACAGCGCGGTGGAGAACATCAGCCCGCCGAACGCCGTCATCGCCAGCAGCAACGTGACCGCACCCGCCACCACGCCCGGCACCCGCAGCAGCGCGGCCGGGATCAGCGGTGCGGACACCCGCCGTTCGACGAGCGCGAACAGTGCGAACAGCACCACGCAGCCACCCAGGCTCAGCCAACCCCAGGTCGGCCAGTGCAACTCGTGCCCCATCACCAACGGGACGACCAGCGCGAGCAACGCGGGGGCGAGCAGGGTCAGGCCCGGAACGTCCAGGCCGCGCGCCGTGGGGATGCCGCCGGGCGGCAGCACCCGCCCGGCGAGGACGTACAGCACGATCCCGACCGGGATGTTGATCAGGAACACCGGCCGCCACGACAGCCCGAACAGGTCGGCGCTGACCAGGAGTCCGCCCACCACCTGCCCGGCCACCAGGCCGCCGGCGATGGTCGCCGCGTACCGACCCATCGCCCGGGCCCGATCGGCGCCGGCGTAGGTGGCCTGGATCAGGTTGAGCACCTGAGGCACCATCAGCGCCGCGCCGCCGCCCTGGATCGCGCGGGCCACGATCAGCGAGGTGTCGTCCCAGGCCAGGCCGCACAGCAGCGACGCGAGGGTGAAGACGGCCAGGCCGGCACCGAACACCCGACGGAAGCCGAGCCGGCCGCCGAGCCGCGAACCGGTGATGATCAGCATCGCGTAGACGACGGTGTAGCCGGAGACGATCAGTTGCAGGCCCGCACCGCTGGTGTCCAGATCGGCTCGGATCGTGGGACCGGCGACGTTGACGACCGAGGTGTCCAGCAGTGCCATGAACTGTGCGGTGAGCAGTGCCGTCAGCAGCAGCGGATGGGCGCGTCGCGCCGTGTCCGGCGCCGCGGTTGTGGTGGTCATGCCAGGAGCGTGCGGGCAGCACGATCCTGTTGCCGAGAGCCTGTCGATCCTGGTACCCGGAGCACCTGGCACCGGATCACAACAGCGGCGAGGATGGCCGCATGAGCACCAACACCGCGAGCCGACGTACCGAACTGGGCGCGTTCCTGCGCAGCCGGCGCGAACGCCGGACCCCGGCGGACGTCGGCCTGCCGCCCGGTCTGCGCCGACGCACACCGGGGCTGCGCCGCGAGGAGGTCGCGTTGCTCGCCGGCGTGGGGGTGACCTGGTACACGTGGCTGGAGCAGGGCCGCCCGATCAACGCGAGTGTGCAGGTGCTGGACGCGGTCGCCCGCACGCTGGGGCTCGACCCGGCCGAGCGCACCCACCTGTACCGACTCGCCCAGGTGCCCTGGGAGATCGAGCCGCAGCCCGGGACGGGGCTGCCGACGGAGATGCAGGAGATCCTGGACGGCCTGGTCCCGAATCCGGCCGCGGTCTACAACTCCCGCTACGACGTGCTGGCCTGGAACGAGGCGTACGCCAAGCTGTTTCCCAGCATGACCGAGGAGCCGATCGAGGAACGCAACGTGATCTGGGCCATGTTCACCTCTCCGGACGGCTGCAATCCGTTCCTCGATCGGGACTTCGAGGAGTTGCGGATGGTCGCCGAACTCCAGGCCGCGTTCGCGCGGCACGTGGGCGAGCCGGAGTGGGAGGCGTTCGTTCGTCGACTGGCCGGATCGAGCCCGAAGTTCGCCCGACTGTGGGCGCGCCGCGAGGTCGGCTCGGGCAATCGGCACGTGAAGCGGATCGTGCACAGCGCGGTGGGCCGGATGGACTTCGCGGCCACCCGGCTGCTGCCGACCGTGCCGGAGACCCGGATGATGGTGTACACCCCGGTCGACGACCTGACGCGCGAGCGCATGGCCGACCTGATGAGCCGGCCGGAGGCCCTGTGGTGCTGCGCGCACTGCCGGACGAAGCGCCTGCGGTCGCAGCAGGCCGGCGCCTCGGTCCCGGCCCCGGCCCCTGCTTCGGCTCAGATGTCGTAGGCGACCGTCACCGGTGCGTGGTCCGACCAGCGCTCGGCGTAGGTGTCCGCGCGCTCGACGACGGCGGTGGTGGCCGCGTGCGCCAGGGCCGGGGTCGCCACGTGGTAGTCGATCCGCCACCCGGCGTCGGTGTCGAACGCCTTGCCCCGGTAGGACCACCACGAGTACGGCCCGGGTCCCTCGGGGTGGATCCGGCGCACCACGTCGTGCCAGTCGGCCGCGCCGAACAGCTCGGTGAGCCAGGCCCGCTCCTCCGGCAGGAAGCCGGACTTCTTGATGTTGCCCTTCCAGTTCTTGATGTCGTGCTCGGTGTGCGCGATGTTCCAGTCCCCGCACACCAGCGACTCGCGTCCGCCGATCGCCGCCGTCGCGCGCATCACCTTGAGGTGCGCGACCAGGTCGGCCATGAACCGGTTCTTCTCGTCCTGCTTGGGCGTCTCCGCCTCGCCGGTGGGCAGGTACAGACTGGCCACGGTCACCTTGGGCAGGTCGACCTCGATCCACCGCCCGGCCGTGTCGAACTCGGCCGATCCGAACCCGATCCGCACGGCGGACGGCTCGACCCTGCTGTACACGGCCACCCCGGCCCGCCCCTTGGCCACCGCCGGCGCGTAGTAGGCGTGCCATCCCTTGGGGTCGCGCACCTCGTCACTGAGCTGCTCGGGAGTGGCCCGAACCTCCTGGAGGCACACGACGTCGGCCTCGGTCGCGTTCAGCCATGCGGTGAAGCCCTTGCCGGCGGCGGCGCGCAGGCCGTTCACGTTGGCGGTGGAGACGGTGATCATCGGTGCAGATTAGCCCGTTTCGGGGCGGCGCGAGTCCGGGGGTCGGGGGTTGGGGCGCCGGGGGCCGATGGGGTCGCGGTGGGCGCGGTGATCACCGTGGCCGGACCGCGAACGCGCGCCGGGGCACGGGCCTCGCGTGGTCGGCGTCGAGGCGCTCGGCGTCGAGGGCGCGCGGGTCGCGGCGCGGGGGTCTCACCCGTGCAGCGTGGCGTGCAGCGGCAGCCAGGCCGCGCCCGCACAGCGCACGGCCACCTCGGCCGGATCGACCCACTCGGCCGCGTCGCATTCCGAGTCGGGGTCCGGACGGGTCGGCGCGCCCGGATCCGGCAGGCGCACGGTGTAGAAGGCCTGGAACGCCCGGGTCGGATAGCGGTAGTCGGCCGGCGGCGTGGCCAAGAGCGTGATCCGCTGGCCGCCGAGCAGGGTGAGCCGGTCGGCGTTCAGCCGCAGCCCCGCCTCCTCCGCGAGTTCGCGCGCCGCCGCGCGCTCCGGGGTCTCCCCCGGATCCAGATGCCCGCCGGGCACCTCCCAGCCCCGGCCCGGCCGGCCCACCCGGGTCAGCAGCGTGCGCCCGAGGCCGTCCAGCGCGAAGACGAACGCGGTGGTCACCGCATAGCCCTCGGGCAGGTCGGCGCAGCGCAGGATGTCCATCCGGTGCGTGGTGGGGATCCAGGGCACGGTCAGCGATTCGAGCACGGTTGACGCCATGGGGCCATCCTCGCCCAGGGCGTACCGGCGCGAGTGGGCCGGCCGGCTGTCACGACCACCGTCACCCGAGCAGCGCACGGCACCCCGTTCGCCGCCTGGCAGGGCCGGGACTTCCTGCACCTGGACCGCCTCTTCCTCCGCGACGAACACGAAGGCGCGATCAGGTTCTACGATCGGCTCGGCGCCACCGGTCGCGAAAAACTTCGCTACACGCTTCCCACGGGCCCCACGAACAGGGCACCTTAGGGTGTGCCACAGGTCGTCTTGGCCTACCTTAGACCGCCTTACCCCGCCTTAGGTCCGCCGGCCGCGGCTTAGGTATGGGATCGGGTCCGGGTGCCCGGATAGATGCGGCATCCGCCTCATGCCCCGACCCCCACTGGGGCGCGAAGCTGTTACCACGAGCCGGGGAGACCGGGTCGAAGTAACAGAAGGTGGACACAGTGATCGAGTACGAGCTGTACAAGAGCCGTCAGCAGGAGCTTCTCGCCGGTGCCGCCAACGACCGCATGGTCCGGGCGGCTCTGCGCACCCGTCGCGCCGAGGCCAAGGCCCGTCGCGCCGAGCGGCTGGAGCACGAGGTGGTGCACAGCGCCGCCGCGACCGAGTCGGTACGCATGCGTCGGAACCTGCAGCTCCTCGCCCGGTGAGGGCGACGGTGACCCCCGACAAGCGGTCCGAACCGGCCGGCCGATGTAGCGACCGGCCGCACGAATCGCGACAGCGCGAAGAGGCAACACCGAAACACCCCAGGCGACCCCGAGTGGACCTTGTCCCTCGGGGTCGCTGCACGTTCGGGTCCGCCCGCCCCACCACACGTGGCACCCGACGACCCGTGCCACCCGGCGATCACGCGCTCGGTGGCGGGCCGCTACCGTGGCGGCGTTCGCCGCACCGCCGAAGGCGATGACCCACCGAAGCAACGACCCACCGAATCCATGAACGGGGAGACTCGGCCGATGAGCGTCGCGTTGTTCACCCTGGGCGGCACGATCGCGATGGCCGGAGCCGTCGGCTCGGGCGCCGGCACCGTCGTGGCCCGTCTCGACGGCGCGAACCTGACCGCCGCCGTGCCCGGTCTCGCGGACCTGGGTGTGCCGCTCGACATCCAGGACGTACAGGCCGTGCCCAGTGGGAACCTGACGTTCACGCAGGTTCTCGACGTGGTCGCGGCCGCGTCGCGCGCCGTCGCGCGGGGCGCGCTCGGCGTCGTGGTCACCCAGGGCACGGACACGCTCGAGGAGACCGCCTACCTCGTCGACCTGGTCTGGCCGCACCCGGAGCCGTTCGTCCTCACCGGTGCGATGCGCAATCCGACCCTGGCCGGCCCCGACGGCCCCGCGAACCTGCTCGCCGCCGCCCGGGTGGCGGTGGCCGAATCGGCCCGTGGCCTGGGCGCGTTGGTGGTCTTCGGCGACGAGATACACGCCGCGCGCCGGGTCCGCAAGACGCACAGCACGAGTACGGCCACGTTCCGCTCGCCCGACACCGGACCGCTGGGACACGTGATCGAGGGCACCGTACGGATCCTCAGCGCGCCGCCGCGGCACGAGCCGCTGCCGATCCCGGAACCCGCCGCGCTCACCGCGGCCGGGGTCGCGCTGTACACGGTCGCCCTCGACGACGACGGCGCGCTGCTCGCCGACCTCCCGGCCGACCAACGGGGCCTGGTGGTCGCCGCGTTCGGGGTCGGCCACGTCCCGGCCTCGCTCGCGCCCGTACTCGGCGCGCTGGCCGAACGAGTCCCCGTCGTGCTGACCTCGCGCACCGGCTCCGGCTCCGTGTTGCGGCACACCTACGGCGCGATCGGGTCGGAGACCGACCTGCAGCGCCGCGGCCTGATCAACGCGGGGCTGCTCGACCCGTACAAGGCCCGGGTGTTGCTGCGCCTGCTCCTCGCGTCGGGTGCGGATCGCGCCGCCGTGGTCGCGGGGTTCGCCGCACACGGCTGAGGGCTCCTATCCGCTGCCGTTCCGGGCGATCGGTCGACCATCGGCCGATCCCGGTCGCCCGCGAGGAGGTCGCGCCGATCAGCCGCCCGCGGCGGACAGGAAGTGCCGTACGTCCGCCGCCGGCGCCGCCAACTGCTCGCCGGCCTCCAGCACGGTGGTCACCGACGCCGCCCACCCGCAGCCGCCCATCCGCCGCGGCCGCAACTCCCAGGTCAGCGCGACCCGCCCGCCGGACCGGAAGACCGCGGTGACGGTGAGATCACGATCGTCGGTGTGCCAGCGGCGCTCACCGTCCCACCCCCCGAAGTCGCGGGCGAGGTCGGTGAGGAAGCCGTCTATCTCGGTTGCCTCACCGGTCCAGCCGACCACGCGGTCCAGCCGGGCGGCCATCCCGGGCGCGTGGATCTCGACGGTGTAGTGCACCAGCCGCGACGCGGTGTAGTGCGCGGCGACCTCGTCGTCCGGGCTCACCGCGTCCCGAAAGCGAATCCAGGTGTCCGGATCGTCGTTGCACCGCACGATCACGTCGTTCGGGTCCGACGACCCGGTCGGCTCGTTCGATTCGTTCGCCGCGTCGAAGTGGGGATGCATCCGCCGAACCGTAGGGCAGAGCACCCGTCGGCGTCATTCCGGTTACGCATACTCGCGTGCGCCCGCGCGGAGACCGGCACCGCGCGCGGCCGGGTGAAGTCCGGGCGGGCCCCGGGGACTTCGGGCCCACCCGGGTGGCTCGCTCAGCCGCGAACGCGTTCGACGCGGCCCTCGTCCCAGACCGGGCCGTCCGTCTCGCGAACCCGGCCGTCCTGGCCGAAGACCATGAAGCGGTCGAAGGACGACGCGAACCAGCGGTCGTGGGTGACCGCCAGCACGGTGCCGTCGAAGGCCTCCAGGGCGTCCTGGAGCGCCTCGGCCGAGACCAGGTCCAGGTTGTCCGTCGGCTCGTCGAGCAGCAGCAGATTGGCACCGGAGAGTTCGAGCAACAACACCTGGAAGCGGGCCTGTTGGCCGCCCGAGAGGGTGTCGAAGGGCTGCTCGGCGCCGTAGGCGAGCTCGTACCGGTCCAGCACCTTGGCGGCGCCCTCGCGGCCCAGCCCGCTGCGGTGCTCGTCGCCCCGGCCCAGGATGTCGACCAGGGTCTTGCCCGCGAACTCGGGGTGGTCGTGCGTCTGCGCGAACCACCCGGGCCGTACCCGCGCGCCCAGCCGGGCCCGGCCGGTGTGCGCCACCGGCGCGATCACCGTGTCGCCGACCGGCTCGTGCTCGGCCTCGGGATCGGTGCCGCCGGCCGCGAGCAGGCGCAGGAAGTGCGACTTGCCCGAGCCGTTCGAGCCGAGCACCGCGACCCGGTCCCCGTACCAGACCTCGGTATCGAACGGCTGCATCAGGCCGGTGAGTTCGAGCCGCTCGGCGATCACCGCGCGCTTGCCGGTCCGGGAGCCGCGCAGCCGCATCTTGACGTCCTGCTCGCGCGGGATGTTCTGCGGCGGGCCGGCCTCCTCGAACTTGCGCAGCCGGGTCCGGGCGGCCTGCAACCGGGAGGCCAGGCCGTCGTTGTACGCCGCCTTGTTCTTGTACATCAGGACCAACGCCTTGAGCTTGGCGTGTTCCTCGTCCCAGCGGCGCCCCAACTCCTCGAAGCGCTCGAACCGGGCGCGCCGGGCCTCGTGGTAGGTGGCGAACGAACCCCCGTGGATCCACACGGTGTTGCCCGCCGCGCCGAGTTCGATCGTGACGATCCGGTCGGCGGCCCGAGCGAGCAGTTCGCGGTCGTGCGAGACCAGCAGGACCGACTTCTGGGACTCGCGCAGGGACTGTTCGAGCCAGCGCTTGCCGGGCACGTCGAGGTAGTTGTCCGGCTCGTCGAGGATCAGCACCTCGTCCGGACCACGCAGTAGGGCCTCCAGCGCGAGCCGCTTCTGCTCGCCGCCGGAGAGCGTGCGCACCTCGCGCCACTTGGCGCCGTCGTACGTGGTGCCCAGCGCCGCCTGACAACACTGGTCCCACGCGGGCTCGATGTCGTAGCCGCCCGCGTCGCCGAACTCGGCCAGCGCGGTGGCGTAGCGCATCTGGTGCTTCTCGTCGTCGTTGTCCATCAGCGCCAGCTCGGCCTCGTCGACCGCGCGCATCGCGTCCCGGATCCGCGGCGGGGCGAGCGAGACGAGCAGGTCGCGCACGGTGGACGCGTCCCGGATCCGGCCGACGAACTGCGGCATGATGCCGAGCCCGCCGGTGCGGGCGACCGCGCCGGTGTCCGGTTTCAGCTCGCCCGTGATGATCCGCAGCAGTGTGGTCTTGCCGGCGCCGTTCGCGCCGATCAGCGCGACGGTGGTGCCGTCGCCGACCCGGAAGGAGACCTCGTCCAGCAGGACACGCCCGTCGGGAAGGGTGAAGCCGACGGTGTTGACATCGATGTAGCCCATGGCGTGCGCGCGTCCTTCGTCCTGCGTTCGTCGGTGGTGGGTCCGAGGTTGCGTTCGGTGCCGGGACCCACGGTCACTCCGAGGATGACATCCCTTCCTACCCGCTCGGCCCCACCCGAGCCAACGCATTTCACCCTCCCGGGCCCTCCCGGACCCTCCGACACGACACGCGCCGGTGATCGAAAGCGCACGGATCGTGACCCGAGGGACCGAGCGTGCCCGCATCGGCCCAGGACGCGGCCCGTGATCCTTTCGCATAGTGCGTCTCTTGATTCGCGCATCGCGACCTGGAACGGTGACGGCTCATCAGTTTCGGGGTTATCCAAGGAGTCGCGGTGGCGCACACGGAACCGCAGCAGATCGCCGGGCAGGTCGCCCGGGGCGAACGCAGTCCGCTCGAGTTCGGGGTGTTCCTGGCCCCCTTCCATCAAGCCGGGCGCAATCCGACCCTGATGCTGGAGCAGGACCTGGCCCTGATCGAGCACCTGGACCGACTCGGCTACGCCGAGGCGTGGATCGGCGAGCATCATTCGGGCGGCTGGGAGATCGTCGCCTCGCCCGAGCTGTTCATCGCGAGCGCCGCCGCGCGGACCCGGCACATCCGGTTCGGCACGGGTGTCGTCTCGCTGCCGTACCACCACCCGTTGCACGTCGCGGATCGTATGGTGCTGCTCGACCACCTCACCCGAGGCCGGGTCATGCTCGGCGTCGGCCCCGGCCAACTCGCCTCCGACGCACACATGTTGGGCATCGACACGGCGCGCCAGCGGGCCATGATGGAGGAGTCGCTGGAGGCGATCGTCGCGCTGCTGGCCGGCCGCGAGCCGGTGACCCGGGAGAGCGACTGGTTCACGCTGCGCGACGCCCGCTTGCAACTGCGGCCGTACACGCACCCGTCGTTCGAGCTCGCGGTCGCCGCGACGTTCTCGCCCGCCGGTCCGCGCACGGCCGGGCGGTTCGGCGCGGGCATGCTCTCGATCGCCGCGAGCCAGGAGGGCGGCTTCGACGCGCTCGGCACCCACTGGGGCATCGCGAACGAGGTCGCGCAGCGCTACGGGCAGAGTATGGATCGGTCCAAGTGGCGGCTGATGGGCATGATGCACATCGCCGAGACCGAGGAGCAGGCGCGCCGCGAGGTCGCCTACGGCCTCGAAGGCATCCAGAACTACCAGGCCAAGGTGTTGCCGATCCCGCTGGACACCGCGACGCCGCTCGCCGAGCGGATCGAACACGGCAACGCCACCGGGTCGTTCATCTGCGGCACGCCCGAGATGGCGATCCGCCAGATCGAGCGGTTGTGGCAGAAGTCCGGCGGCTTCGGCACCTACCTGTTCATGGGCGCGGACTTCGCGGACGCCGAGGCGACGAAGCGCTCCTACGAGTTGATCGCGCGCGAGGTGATCCCGTACTTCACCGGCGCCGCGTACGCCCCGCTCGCGTCCCAGGACTGGCAGGTGGGCCTCTCCGAGACCTGGCGCGAGCGGACCGCGCAGGCGGTCGGCGGTGCGTTGAAGGACTACGAGAACACGAAGGGAAGCACGGCGTGAGCGAGCGGGTCGAGGAAGCCGCGGCGGGTCGGGGCATCGGGGCGGGACGCCTCGCGGGCAGGGTCGCGCTGGTGACCGGGGCGGCGGCGGGCATCGGACTGGCCGTCGCACGACGGTTCGCGGCCGAGGGCGCCTACGTGGTCGCGGGCGACATCGACGCGGCCGGACTCGCGTCGCTCGCCGATGAGTTGGGCCCGGAGCGGTGCGCGATTCGGCTGTGCGACGTGACCGTCGAGGACGACGTGGCCGCGCTGGTACAGGTCGCCGTGGACGGCTTCGGCGGCCTGGACGTCGCAGTGGCCAACGCGGGCGGCGGTACGGCGGCGGAACTGGCCGACCACGACTACGCGGCCTGGCGCCGCATCGTCGACCTGTGCCTGAACGGCGCGTTCCTGACCGTCAAGCACGCGGGCCGCGCGATGCGCGCCCGGGACGGTGGGGCCGGCTCGATCATCACCATGGCCTCGCTCAACGCGGTCCAGCCGGGCCGGGGCATGGGCGCGTACTGCGCGGCCAAGGCCGGCGTGGTCGCGCTGACCGAGGTCGCCGCCCTCGAACTGGGACCGGCCGGCATCCGCGTCAACGCCGTGGCCCCGGGCCTGATCCGCACCCGGGCCACCGCCGGCATGTGGCATGTCCCGGGCGTGGTCGAGGAGTACGTCGAGAACGCCCCGCTGGGCCGCTTCGCGGAGCCCGAAGAAGTCGCCGCCGTGGTCCTGTTCCTCGCCTCCGACGAGGCGTCCTTCGTCTCGGGCAGCGTGTACGGAGTCGACGGCGGCGCCCGCACCCGACGCTATCCGGACTTGATCGCAGCCCTGGAGCGGTTGGCGGACGGATGACGCCGGACGGGACGGGTGGCGCCGGGCGCGCGTGACCGGCTCGGCCACCGGTCGCCGTGGCGGTGACGACGCCCGATCGGGTCGGTTTTCCACGGGCGCGCCGGATCGGTGATCAAGCGGCTGATCAGGGCCAAAAGGGGCGCGGGGGTTCCTCTTCCGGTTACTGACGATGCGTCATGTTTCTGATCGGTAATGGCACTATCGCCTCCGAATGGTCGTGTCCGCGATCGGTTGGCGGCCTGCTACGGCCGGGTTCGACCTCTTCGATCCGAGACGGTTTTCCGGCCCCGGAGACGGGAAACCAAAGGGCACCGAACGGGACGGGAGGGGACCTGACACCCCCGGATGCGCGACGGCGCACCCCCCACCCCGTGGGTATCGAGGCGCCGGCGGCCGGGCCCACTCCCCCGTGCCCGACCGCCGGCCGCCTACGGCCGTGCTGCCTCGGAAGGCCGTGTCCCACGCCGGGCTTCCGGCGGCCGGCGAGGCGGCCCGGGGGCCGAGGAGGTCGAAGAAGCGCCCGAGCCGACGATCGCTCCACCGAGCACACCGCCCATCTCCTGGAAGGTGCCGAGCACACCCGCGGCGGCCGCGACGCGCGTGGGCGCTACGCCGGCCGACACCGCCGAGGTGAGCGGCGCCAGGACCGGGCCCATGCCGGCACCGGCCAGGAGCAGACCCCAAGCCGGCGCCACGATCGTCCCCGCGGCCGAGCCGCGCGCGGCCACCGCGACGCCGGTCGCCAGGACCAGCGCCCCGGCGGGCGGCAACCGGTCGCCGAACCGGCCGTCCAGGCACCCGGCGCGGGCCGCCGCGCCCAGGAATCCCGGATTCAGCGCCGCCGCCACCGCTCCGGAGGCCAAGGGGCCCAGTCCGCACCCGCGTTGGAGGTACGGCGGGAGCAGCGGCGACAGCGCGGCCGAGGTGCCGAACAACACGGCCGGCGCGACCGACCCCAGCGCGAGGCCGCGCTCCGAAAACAGTCCGGGGTCCAACAGCGGCCGACGGCCCGCCCGTACCCGCCGCCGCGCCCCGTGCGACCCGGAAGCCGACCAGCGGCGGCGCTTGCGAACGGCGCGCCGCTCACCGTGCGATCGATGGGGATCGCCCCGCGCCGGCGCCTGTCGGCCGTCCGGTTGTCCGAACCCGCTCCGGCCCCACCGCCCGCGTTCAGTGCACGTCGATACCGCGCAGATGCCGCGTGTCGTTGTAACGGATCGCGCGCGGACGCCCGTCGCGCACGCGCCAGCGCGAGATCGAGGCGTTGCCCACCGGATCGGTCCGCACCAGGCGATCGACGTCGGTCTCGGTGAGGCCCTCCAGGATGTAGCGCAGCATCAGCACGGTCGCGTCGTGGCCGACGATCAGGACGTGCGCACCCGGCGCCTCGTGCCGCAGGTCGGCCAGCAGCGTGCGCAGCCGCAGCGCGACGTCGGCGAGCGATTCGCCGCCGGGCGGGCGGTAGTACAGGTCGCCGACGCGGCGTCGGCGCTCGGCCTCGTCCGGGTAGAGCTTTTCGATCGCGGCGGCCGTCCGCAGTTCCAGGACACCCATCTCGCGATCGCGCAGCCGCTCGTCGCGGCGCGGCGGGGGAAGCAACAGGCCCACCCGGGCGGCCTCGCGGGCGATGATGCGCATCGTCGAGCGGGCTCGGCGGTACGGCGAGACCAGGACCACGTCCGGCGTCTCGCCCTTGAGCGCGAGCCGACGCCCGACCGCACCGGCCTGGTCCTCGCCACGCGCGGTGAGCGAGATGTCGGCGTCGCGGCCGGTCATCGCCACGGCGAATTCGCCGAACTCCCCGTCCTCTTCCGATCCACGGCCGGTCCGCGAGGACCCGTCGGGGGCGTCGCCCGCGCCGCCGGCGGCAGCGGCGGCCATGGCCGCGTTGGCGGTGCTTTCGCCGTGCCGCACGGCGACGATCTCGGCCGGCCCGAAGGGCGCGTTGTCCGACGTGCTGCCCACGGTGCCCCCAAGGCTTCGTTCCCTCTCATGGTTCTCACCCCCGGGACCGGCCCGAAACGCGCCACCGGGCCACACCGCCACATCCTCCGGCCGGTCCGCTCCGACCCCGGCCGCGCCGAGGCGACGGGTCCGCACCGACCATCCGGTGGGCCCATCACACGAGACACGACCGGACTTGTGTGATCATCCATCCGTGTGTCCGGATAATCTGACCGCATGATCGAACCTCGCGTCGCCCTCGTCACCTGCGCCGAGCTGCCCGACCTCGACCCCGACGATCGCCTGCTCGTCGAACCGCTGGCCGCTCGCGGCATCCGCGCCGAGGCCGCCGTGTGGAACGACCCGACGGTCGACTGGGCCGCGTACGACCTGGTGATCCTGCGCTCGGTCTGGGACTACCCGGCGCACCGCGAGGAGTTCCTCGAGTGGGCCGCGAGCGTGCCGCGCCTGGCCAACCCGGCGGTCGTGGCGGCCTGGAACACCGACAAGACCTACCTGCGCGACCTGACCAAGGCGGCCCTGCCCGTCGTCGAGACGATGTGGCTCGAGCCCGACTCCACCGTCACACTGCCCACGTCCGGCGTGCACGTGGTCAAGCCGGCGGTGGGTGCCGGATCCATGGACACCGAGCGCTACGACCTGGCCGTACCCGAGGAACGCGCGCTCGCCGCCGGGCACGCCACCAGCCTGCTCGCGGCCGGCCGGACCGTGATGGTGCAGCCGTACCTGGAGGCGGTCGACACGGCCGGCGAGTCCGCGCTCGTCTACTTCGACGGCGTCTTCAGCCACGCCGTGCGCAAGGGCGCGATGCTCGACGGCACCGCCGAAGAGGTCGGCGGCCTGTACAAGAGCGAGCGGATCGAGGCCCGCGAACCCTCCGCCGCCGAACTCGCGGTCGCGGCCCGGGTGCTGACCGAGATCCCGGTCGGCCCACTGCTGTACGCGCGCGTCGACCTGATTCCCGCCGCCGACGGCACACCCACGCTGCTGGAGCTGGAGCTGACCGAACCGTCGCTGTTCCTCGCCCATGCCGAGGGCGCCGCCGAGCACTTCGCGGACACGATCGTCGCCGCGCTGCACCCGTAGCCGGCGCCGCGCCCGGGCCTTCGGCCCACCACCCGAGCACCGCCGCGAAGGGCCCGACCACCCCGGTCGGGCCCTTCGCGCACCCGGGCGGCCGGAAATCGCGTCGCCGCGCGTACGCCGGCCGCGTACCGTGACAGCCGCGCATCCCACCGAAAGGCGAGCGACGTCATGACCGGCCGGAGTCCGCAGGACCGCAAGCGCCTGAGCTACCTCAAGGACCGACGCAACAGTTACGGCGAGAACGACAAGAGTTCGCGCCGGAACATCCGTCGGAACAAGCGCGCGGTGCACAGCGCCAATCGCCGCCGCGAGCACCTCGTCCTCACCGCGCTGACCGGCGTCCGGGACGGCACCGGGGCCGACGCCGTCGAGGAAGGCCTGTTCGCGAAGCGGCCCAAGACGTGGCGCAAGGCCCCCGACGAACCACTGGCCGAGGCGCTCGTCCGCGGCTTCGAACGCCGCGTCCGCATGGGCATCGAGGACGGCACCACCGCCGACCGCCGCATCCACCACATCCGACGCCGCCTCGCCCGCCCCATCGCCGGCTGACCGACAACGCGGCGACCGCGCGGCGGCGCAGGCCGTCCCCCGCTTCGCCTCGCGCCCCCTCTCCCCAGGCCCGATCCGGCTCAGCCGGACGGCGGTATCGGATCTGTACGGCCTCCCCGTCCGGGAGACGATGGATCAATGAAGCACGACATTTCCCTCGAATGGGACGGCGATCCCGCGGCCGAGGATCGGCGGGCCACGGAGGTGTACGCCTCGGTCGGCCTCCCGGCACCGACCCCCGCGGACACCGACGCCGGCCCCGACGCCGGCGGGTCCGGCGATCGCATCGGGACCGTCGGCGCGCGCCGCGCCGGCCGGCTGCTCGGCTGGGTGAGCATCTACGGCGACGGCGAATCCGGCGTCGCCGCCCAGGGTGAGCGGGCCGACCGGCTCGCCCGCCGGCTGGTCCGGGGGTCCTACGTCGGCGATCCCCCCGCGACCGCCGAGGAACGCGCCGCGTTCGTGTCGATGTACCGGCGCGCCGCCGAACAGGCCCGCGCGGTCGGTGCCCGGGTGTTGCACTGGAGCGGCACCGACACCGGGCCGGAGGGCGACGCGGCCCGCGCGCTCTCGGCCCGGGTCACCGGTGAGATCGCCCGGATCTGGACGGTCGACCCACGCGGCTGGTGGCCTCCGGGCGGACTGCCCGCGATCCGGGTACGCGCCCTGCCGCCACCCCGCGTGGGCCTGATCGGCGAGGGCGCCGAACTCACCGTCGACATCGCGGACGACCGGGCCTACCTCAACGCGGGCGAGGCGATCACCGCCCCCGGCGTCGCGGCCGACATCCTCGGGGCCGTGGTCGCGGAACTGGTCGACTCGCTCCGCCGCGAGCGCCCGGAGGTACACGAGCTCGCCGTGTTCGAATTCGACGGCGACACCGAAGGCGCCGTCCGCCAGGCCCTCCCACTCGCCGGCCTGCGCATCGAACACCGCGTCCTCGACTTCGAACTCCCCCTCGCCTGAACCCCGAAGCCCCGACTCCGGCACCGACCTCGGCACCGACTCCGACCCCGTGGGCTGGATCACGACGTGGTCGGCAGCGCCGCCGCGCTGATCCGCACCGGCGTCGTATCGCCCGAACGCGCGATGGCCTGGCTCGTGTTGTCCGTCCTGGTCTGTGTCCTCGCGCTGATCGGCGCCCGCCACTGCTACCGGGAGGGCCGGCTCGCCCAGGGCGCCGTGATCGTCGGCGGGGCCGCCACCGTGTTCGCCTCTCCCGTGTCCTGGACACCTCACCAAGTCCGGCTGGTCCTCGCCGCGTTGCTGCTCGCGAGCGGACCCCCCGAGCCCGCGCGGTGGGCCGTTGCGCGTTGCTCGTGGTGATGACGATCGGCGTCGGCGGCCTGCTGCCGTTCGGGGAAGGTAGTCGGTGCGAGCCGCGCCGGCTTGCCGCCGCCGCGCTGAAGCACGACGTGACGCGGTGGATCGACCACGTCGATCCACCGCGTCACGAGCGCTCTCGCCCGCTCACCGGCCACGCCGCGACCGCGCGCACGATCGCGACCGCCACGACGTCACGTCCTTCGGTAGGTCGCGACGGACGCCCCGTGCTCGAGCACCGTGCCACCCGTCCGGGTGAACGCGGTGACCTCGAACCCGCCGGACAACATCGGGGTCCCGGCGCCCATCAGGATCGGGTAGGTCTTGATCACCAGTTCGTCGATCTCGGCCATCAGGCTCCCCGCCAGGAGCCCGCCGCCCGCCAGCCAGATGCCCTTGCCGGTCGACTCGGCCTTCAACTCGCGGACCTTGGCGACCGGGTCGCCCGCGATCAGGGTCACCCTGGGGTCGGGGCTCTCGGTGATGCTGCCGGTGACGACGTACGTGCGCAGGTGGCTGTACGGGTCGGTGATGCCCACCCGGAGCGCCGGATCGTACGTCGCGCGACCCATCACGATCGTGTCGAAGTGCCGGAACTCGGTGTCCGGTGCGACCCCCATGTGCGCGGCCACATGCGCCGGGAGCGTCTCCGGGTACTCGGAGACCAGGTGTGCCACGACGTCTTCCCCGACCGGGAAGAAGTCGTAGTTGCCGTCCTTGTCGGCGATGAAGCCGTCGAGCGAGGCGCCGACGAAGTACGTGAGCTTTCGCATGCGAACTCTTTCCGTAGTGATGCCGAGCGGGCCGAAACGACTCGGCCGCCCGATGATGACTACAGTTATAGTACTTCAGATGTAGTGGTTGCAACCTTTCTCGTCACCACGGCCGGGTATCCGCCCCCGGCAACGGACGCAACCCCGGCCAGGCCGCCGACAATCGCCCCCGCAGCCGTCGTGCCAGCACACCCGACTCGCACAGCGGCTCGCTCGCCGTGTCGGCGACCACGCCGAGGCGGTGTACGAGGCGCTCGCGTGCCGAGACCGGACCCCACGTGAAGTCCTCCACCGGCACCCGGGCCAACTGGTCGACCCGATCCCGATGGGCCCGTTCGACCAGCGCGTCGCCGCGGATCAACCAGCCCGCGCACGCGTCGGCGATGCCCGTCTCCGGGTCGATGGCCCGTCCGGTCCGCGCCCGCCACGTCGACGCGTACACCGCCTCCACCTCGGCCAACGGCGTGCCGGTGACCGACATCGCACACCAGCAGGTGGGGAACCCGATCCGGAAGTAGGCGAGTTCGACCAGTCCGTCACCGAGCGCGGCCTGCTCGAAGTCGACGAACCGCACCCCGTCGGCGGTTCGCAGATCGTTGCCCGGACACGGGTCGCCGTGCAGCAGGGAGTACCGACCGGCCGGCTCCAGTCGGGTGAGCAGCGCGGCCAACTCGGCCGGGACGCCCGCCGGGATCGCCACCTCCAGCGTCTCGGCCAGCGCCAGGAACGACTCGGCGTCCGCGGCGGTCGGCGGCCGCCACGCGGGCAGCACCTCGGCGTCCTCCGGGCCGGTGAGCGCGTGCAGTCGGGCCAGCGCGTCGGCGTACCCGGGCATCCAGTCGTCGGTGCGACCCAGGTCGTCGAGATGTTCGAGCACCATGACGCACGCGTCGGGATCGACGGCGAGCACCGCGGGACCCACCGGCCCCCGCGCGGCCAGCCGCAGCCCCGCGACCTCCCGCGCGAACCGCTCGGACGCGCCGTAGCGGTGGTCGCCCGCCCCGATGATCTGTTTGACGATCGCCCGCTCGCCGCCGAACTCCACCCGCCACACCCGCGAACGCGGGCTGCTGTCCAGGAGTTTCGCCTTCTTCGGCGGGCCCAGCGCGGCCCGCAACGTGTCGCCGATCGGCACTCGTCGGATTCCCATGGGTCCGACACCCTACCCAGGCACCATCACGCCGCCCCGCCCCTCGTGCCGCTCCGCCCGCCCGAGGCGCCGGGGCGGCGATCGCGATCCCCCGCCGAGCACCACCGATTCCCGGCCGATCCGCGCAGGCCGGCAGACTCGTCGGGTGGAGATCAACGGCGCACCCGCGCATCCCGACGACCTCGCCGCGCTGGCCCTGACGAACATCGGGCATTTCACGTCCATGCGGGTCGAGAACGGCCGGGTCCGCGGCCTGGACCTGCATCTGGCCCGCCTGGTCCGGGACTGCCGGGTCGTGTTCGACGCCGACCTGGACCCGGACCGCGTCCGGACCCTGGTCCGTCGGTTCACCGCCGGTCGGGACGAGGCGTTCGTGGTCCGGGTGACCGTGTTCGATCCGGCGATCGGCCTGGCCGATCCGACCGCTCCGGCCACACCGCACATCCTGGTCGGCACCCGACCGGCCGGGCCCGCGACGATGCCGCCGCTCCGGGTGCTGCCGCTGACGTATCGACGCGATCTGCCGGAGGTCAAGCACGTGGGCCTGTTCGGCCAACTGCGCCGACGCCGTCAGGCGATGCTGGCCGGCTACGACGACGCGCTGTTCGTGGAGCCGGACGGTCGGATCGCGGAAGGCGGCACCTGGAACATCGGCTTCGTGGTCGACGACCGCCTGATCCGCCCCGACGCCCCATGCCTGCGCGGCGTCACCGCCGACCTGCTCCAGGCCCACCGGCCCGGTTCGACCCGGCCCGTTCTCATCGACGAACTCGCGCCGATCCAGGCCGCGTTCGCGACCAACACGGCCATCGGCGTGCGCCCGATCAGCGCCATCGGCACACACGTACTGCCGACCGACCACCCGCTCCTGGCCACCCTGGCCGACACCTACCGCGCCATCCCCGGCGACCTCGTGTAGACCCGCTCCACCCGGTCGCCCCGGCCACCCCGGTCCACCCGGCCACTCCGCTCACGGATAGTCGAAGAACCTGATCCACCAGGTCGGCCCGTCCTCGACGGTGTAGTGGTCCGCGAGCCGGCTCACCCCGTCGTACGTGCACCGCAGCAGATCCTCCGGGACCACCGTGTAGCCGAGGTCGTCCAGCGCGGCGGCGACGCGGTCCAGATCCGCCGGCGCCACGTACGCCGGCGCCGCTCCGACCGGGTGATCGTCCGGCGCACCGACGCTCGTGGCGACCAGGTCGCCGAAGTTGCTGACCACCAGGGTGACCCGCCCGCTCCCCGCCAACGCGCTCGCGGGCACCACGATCACGCCGTGCCGACTCGCCGCCCGCGCCCCGCCCTCCACCGCGCAGCGGCACGCGAAGTCCGTCTCCAGCCGCTCCACGAGCCGATCGAAGCGCTCGCGCGTGGCGACCGGGTCGTAGTCCGGCGGGACGGTCAGGTGCTCCGGATCGTCCAGGGCGCGCAACAGCGTCCAGGCCTCGTCCTCGTCAAGCGTCATGTGCGTGTCAGCCGATCCGTGCGGTGCGCGGCGCCTACCCATACCCGGGCGCACCCTCGGGCACACCCCCGACCGCGCACACCGGGGACGCCCTCACCCCTCCGCCGTGCCCCACCCACTTCACCGCGCCCCACTCACCTCGCCTCACCGCGCCTCGCCTCACCGGTCCAACGGATTCCCACTGATCCGCTCGGCCCACCCGCCCCGCATCAGCTCCGCCGCCGCGCTCGCCGGCTTCCGCTCGGCCTGATCACGCGCGGCATGCAGGAACGCGGGCGCGAATCCGGCCCGAGGCACGGCCGTCAGCAACGCCGCGACGAAGTCCGGCTGGAACACGTCCAGTCCACGCCCGGACACATCGGCGCCCACCGCGATCTGCAGCAGGTGGCTCTCCGGATCCACCTCCGGCGCCACGTCGTCCCGCATGTGCAGCACGATGATCTCGGCCAACCGGTCCCGCCGCGCGGGCGCCCACCCCGCCCCCGCCGCGAAGACCCGGGCCAACTGCGCCCCCGCGTCCTCGAACGCGAGCGTATGACTGTCGAACGGAGCGGTCAGCGCCAGATCGTGCAACAACGCCGCGACGTAGAGCAGTTCCGCGTCGAACTCGATCCCCCGCGAGGCCCCCACCGAAGCCGCCCAGAAGTACGACCGCAGCGAGTGATTGCGCAGCCCCTCCCCCGCGTACTCCGCACACACCCCGAACGCGGCCCGAGCAGCCCCCGAATCCGGCGCCTCGACCCCACCCACCTCGGCGACGAACATGTCCGCTCCCCACGACGTTGGATCATCCCGCTGCAAACGCCCGCATCCTCGCAGGTGCCCGGCGACCGCTCCAGTGCGATGCTCCTGTCCCGGCGGCGCCGGCGTCCCGGCGATCGGCACACGATCGCCCCGGCTTGGGGTGGGGTGGGGGTATCCGGCACGCTGTGGGTTCGTGCATCCGTTCCAGATCTGGTGGTGAATCCGGCATGACCGCCTTGGACCCGGCCATACCCGAGTCGGTCGACCCCGTGCGGGTGGACCGTTCGGGGCTCCAGCGGCGAACCGTGCGCACGCTGATCGCCGCGCAGGTGGTCGGCGGGGTGGGCATGGGTTCCGCGTTGACCGTCGGCGGGCTGCTCGCCGAGGATCTGTCCGGGTCCAAGAGTTGGTCGGGCTTCGCGACCACCGCGATCACGCTGGGCGCGGCGGTGTTCGCGATCCCGATGTCGCGGGCCGCGTCCCGGTACGGGCGGCGGGTCGCGCTGACCGCCGGGTGGGGATTCGCGGCGCTCGCGGCGGGCGGGGTGATCCTGGCGGCGGTCCTGGAGTGGTTCCCGCTGCTGATCGCCGCGCTGCTCGTGTTCGGCGCCGGCACCGCGGCCAACCTCCAGTCCCGGTACGCCGCGACCGACCTCGCCGACGACGCGGGCCGGGCCAAGGCGTTGTCGATCGTGGTGTGGTCGACCACCGTGGGCGCGGTCCTGGGCCCGAACCTGAACGAGCCGGGCGCGGTGGTCGGCCGCGCGGTCGGCCTGCCGGAGTTGGCCGGCCCGTTCCTGTTCTCGATCGTGTCCTTCGGCGGCGCCGGCGCCATCCTGTGGGTCGCGCTGCGCCCGGATCCGCTGTTGATCGCCCGCGCCGACCTCGGCGACCGGCAGCCGCCCCGGGGCAACCTGCGCGGCGCGCTCGGGGTGGTCCGCCGGGCGCCGCGCGCGATGCTCGGGCTGGCCACGGTGGCGTTCGGACACGTGGTGATGGTGTCGGTGATGGCGATGACACCGGTGCACATGAAGGACCACGGCACCGCGCTGACCCTGGTCGGGCTGACCATCAGCCTGCACATCGCCGGGATGTACGCGTTGTCCCCGGTGGTCGGCTGGGCCGCCGACCGGTTCGGCCGGATCCCGGTGATCCTGGGCGGTCAGCTCGTCCTGCTGCTCGCGGTGTTCGTCGCCGGCACCTCCGGTCACTCGACGTGGCGCACCATGGTCGGGCTGGTCCTGCTCGGCTTCGGCTGGTCGTGTTGCCTGGTCGCGGGCTCGGCGCTGCTCGGCGAATCGGTGCCGGCCGGCGAGCGACCGGGCGTGCAGGGCGTTTCGGACCTGCTGATGAACCTGGCCGGTGCGGCGGGCGGCGCGGTCTCCGGTTCGGTCCTGGGCCTGGCCGGCTACGGCGGCCTCAACCTGGTCGCGGGCTTCCTGACCGCGCCGGTGTTGTGCGTCGCGGCGGGCTTCGCGCTGGGCCGCTCCCGGCGCCCCACTGCCTGAAACCGGCGCCCGGGGACGGGCGCGGACGCCTGCCGCACCCGACCCGCCCCGACCCCGGTGACCATCCGCCTCGGATGGCCCGCCCGGGTCGTGGCCGACCCCTGCTCCCCATATGTTTGGACAAAATGTGCCAAATGGTCGCGGGTTTCCTGCCCGGGCCTTCCCGGAAGGGGCAACCATGGTGCAGCGGGTGGTCGTCGTCGGAGCAGGATTCGCCGGGTTCGAAACGGTGCGAAGGCTGGAGCGCTCGCTCGGTCCACGCGAGGCGGAAATCGTCCTCGTGAGTCCGATGGACTACATGGTGTACCGACCGCTGCTGCCGCAGGTCGCGGCCGGCGTCCTGTCCTCCCGCACCACCGCGGTGCCGCTGCACCGGATGTTCAAGCGCACCCACGTGCTGCCCGGCGGCGCGATCGGCGTGGACCTGGCCGCCAAGGTGTGCGTGGTGCGCAAGATCTCCGGCGACATCACCAACGAGCACTACGACAAGCTCGTCCTGGCACCGGGCAGCGTGACCCGCACCTTCGACATCCCGGGCCTGACCACCTACGGGCACGGCATGAAGAACCTGGCCGAGGCGGTCTACCTGCGCGACCACGTGATCGCCCAGCTCGAGATCGCCAACTCCAGCACCGACCCGGCCGAGCGCGCCTCGCGCTGCCAGTTCATCGTGGTCGGCGGCGGCTACGCGGGCGTGGAGACCGCCGCGTGCCTGGAGATGCTCACCACCAACTCGCTCCGGCACTTCCCCCGCCTGGACCCGGCGCAGGTGCGCTGGATGATCGTGGACGTGGCACCGCGCCTGATGCCCGAACTCGGCGAGAACCTGGGCAAGGCCACACTGCAGATGCTGGCCAAGCGCGGCGTGGACGTGCGGCTGGGGATCAGCGTGCGGGAGATCACCGAGGACTCGGTGACGCTGACCACCGGCGAGAAGCTGCCCTGCCGGACCCTGGTCTGGACGGCGGGGGTCACCGCGAGCCCGCTGATGGGCACGATGGGCGCCGAACTGGTCCGCGGCCGGCTCGCGGTCGCCGCCGACCTCGCCGTGCCCGGTCACCCGGACGTGTTCGCGCTCGGCGACGCCGCGGCCGTGCCGGACCTGGCCAAGGGCAACGGCGCGATCTGCCCGCCCACCGCGCAGTACGCGCACCGGCAGGCCAAGGTCGCCGCCGCCAACGTGGTCGCGTCGCTGCGCGGGCAGCCGATGAGCCCGTTCCGGCACAAGGACCTCGGTCTGGTCGTCGACCTCGGCGGCACCCAGGCGGTCGCCCGGCCGCTCGGCTACGAGATGCGCGGTCTGCCCGCGCAGGCCATCACCCGCGGGTACCACCTGATGACGGTGCCCTCGCTCCGGGCCCGCACCCGGGTGCTCTCCAACTGGATCCAGCACGCGTTCGCGGGCGACGACCTGGTCCGGCTGGGCTTCATGTCCGATCAGGACGGCCGGATGGGCAACCTGGAGAAGACCGACGCCTACCTGTCCCCGAACGAGGTCACCGCCCGCACCGGATCGCGCGCCGCACACCCGTAGGCACCCCCGGGTCGTGCCCGCACCACGCGCCGTCACCGTACGGACGTGCGCGACGGCGGACGGCGACCCGGACGAGGGCACGGGTCCGCCGAACGGCGCGCGGGGGCGAACCGGCGACCGGGACGCCGTGCCGGGTGCCGGATCCCACCCTGGCGGGTACACGTGGGCCATGAACGACGAGCGCACGGCGGCCCGCCTGCGGATGGCGCTGGTGCAGCGGCTGCGGCTGACCGGGAGCGTACGCACCGAGGCGGTCGCGGACGCGATGTCCCAGGTGCCGCGCGAGGTGTTCACCCCCGGGGCGGCCTCGCTGGAGCGCGCCTACGAGGACCGGGTCGTGGTGTTGTCCACCGACGACCGGGGGCTGCCGGACAGCACGGTCAGCCAGCCGGCGATGGTCGCGCTGATGCTCGAACAGCTCGCGATCCGGCCGGGGATGCGCGTGCTGGAGATCGGCACCGGAAGCGGGTACAACGCGGCGCTGCTGGCCCGGTTGACCGGCGTCGAGGGCGAAGTGGTCAGCATCGAGGTGTCCGCCGATCTGGCGGGCGCGGCCGCGCGGCGCCTGGCCGGGCTCGGGGTGCACGTGGACGTGCGGGCCGGGGACGGCTGGGAGGGGGTCGCGGACCGCGCGCCGTTCGACCGGATCGAGGCCACGGTGGGGGTCCCGGACCTGCCGCCCGCCTGGGTGGAGCAGCTCGCGCCGGACGGGGTGCTGGTCACCCCGATGTGGCTGCGGCCGGGCCTGGAGTTGGCGGTCGCGTGGGAGCGGGCCGCGAACGGGACGCTGACCAGCGTGTCGGTGGCCCGTTGCGGGTTCCTCCAGTTGCGCGGCCCGCACGCCGGGCCCGGGCGGACCCACGCGCTGACCGGCGATCTCGCGGTGATCGGCGAGGATCTGCCGCCGGCCGCGCTGGACGTGTTGCGCGACCTGCTCGACCACGGCGCGGTGGACGCGGGCCCGGTACTGGGTCCGGTGGACGTGCGGCTGACCGGCTTCGCGTTGGCCGAGCCGCGCTCGGTGTTGTTCCTGGGGCATCCGGGCGACGGGCTGACGTGGGGCCTGTTCGACCCGGAGCGGCCCGCACTCGCGGTGCTCATGCGGGACCGCATCCTGGTCTACGGCGACCGCGACGCGGCGGTCGACCTGTACTACGCCGTGGCCGGCGCACCGGTGGTGAACGCCGACCGGCTGCGGCTGGAGGCGGTCCCGGTGGGCACCGACTTCCCGGACGCGCCGGACGGCGGCCGGGCGTGGACGGTGGAGCGGGAGCACTACCGGTATCGGATGACCGAGATCTGAGCCGAACGCCGCCCGCCCGCTCCCGAACCCGGCCGGGCGCCTCGGCCGCCCACGGCGCTCGGGTCTACCTGGGGGTGCGCAGCAGGCAGAACTCGTTGCCCTCGGGGTCGGTCAGCACATGCCAACTGCACTCGCCCTGGCCGACGTCGGCGGGCTTGGCGCCGAGCGCGAGCAGCCGGGCCAGTTCGCTCTCCTGGTCCGAGCCGATCGCCGGGCTGACGTCCATGTGCAGCCGGTTCTTGACCGCCTTGCCCTCGGGGACCGGCTGGAACAGGATCGTGGGCAACGACCCGTCGGGCGCGCTCAGCTCGATGTCCTCGCCGTCGACGGCGAGGTCCCAGCCGAGCACTCGGCGCCAGAATTCGGCGATGGCGGGCACGTCGTGCGCGTCGACGACGAGTTCGGAGAACACAGCGGGCATGTCGACTCCTCGGTACGGACGGGGAGGAAGGGAGGGGCGGGGCGCGTCCCCCACTCACTGGGGCGGGAGTGCGCGGACCACCTGCCCGAAGCGGGCGGACCCGGTCAGGGACGCGTGCTCGGGTCCCTGCCAATTGACCTCGAGCTCCTCCAGGATGCCCTCGTGCCACCAGAACATGCCGGTGGACAACGGCTGCTGATCTCTCGTCAATCCCTGGGCGGTCTTCAGCACGAAGCCCGCCATGCCCAGCGTGCGCTGCGAGTTCAGCGGCAGCGCGAGCAGTCCGTTGTCGATCGGCGGGACGACCAGCGCGCCCGCGCGCAGCGGGTCGCCGAGCGCCTCGCCGAGCCGGAACATCTGCGCGGAGCCGGGCCAGCTCTGGCCGAGCAGCGAGTGCAGCGTGGTGCCGGTGGAGATCTCCATCGGCGTGCCGCTGAAGCTCTCCATCCGCAGGTTCGTCGCGGCCTGGAGCCAGACGTCCTCGACCGCCATCCCCCAGTGCTGCACCATCGGCGTCTCGATCGTGACGGCGGTGCCGTCCGGGCCCTTGACGCACGCCACGGCGAGGATCTCGCCGCGATCGCCCAGCGGCCACACCATGCCCTGCGTGCCCAGGTGCGGACCGGGCCGGCTGATCATCAGCCGCAGGTCCTGCCGAATGCGATCCGGCGGCGCGCTCATCAGGACGCCGCGCACGTCCTGCCCCCAGGCGGCGTTCTGCTGGTTGCGGGACTGGCGACGAAACAGCGCCACGGAAGGCTCCTCGTACGGGGTGGCGGGCGGGCCTGACAAGTCATAGTCAACACCCCCCGGCCCGCGCAACATCACGCCGTACCGCCGGCGTGCGTACGACGGGCCGGGCCGGGGTCCCCGCCCGTGTGCGCGGGCCCGTCGGCGGCGTCCGGCTCACGCCTGGCGGGTCGGCAGGACCACCACCTGGCGCAGGTTCACGTGCCGCGGCCGGGTCGCCACGTAGGCCACCAGGTCGGCGACGTCGCCCGCGGCGAGGCTGCCGATCGTGTCGAACATGGCACCCAGTTGGCCGGCTTCGCCCAGCTCCGCGTTGTCGATGTGCGAGCCCAGCTCGGTGTCGGTCAGGCCCGGCTCGATGTTGGTGACCCGGACGTCGCGCGGGCCCAGCTCGCTGCGCAGGGACGCGGACAGGTGGGTCAGCGCGGCCTTGGTCGCGCCGTACACGGCGTAGTTCGGGAAGGTGACGTGTGCGCCGATCGAGGAGATGTCGACCAGGTCGGCGGCGCGTCCGTCGGTCGCGGCGGCCACCAGGTCGGCGGTGAACGCCCGGATGATCCGCAGCGCGCCGGTGATGTTGGTGTCGATCATCCGGGTCCACTCGTCGATCCGGCCGTCGTCGACCGGGTTGGGCAACATCACCCCGGCGGAGTTGACGACCAGGTCGACCCGGCCGAGTTCGGCGCGGACGCGCGCCGCGCCGGCGTCCACCGAGTCCTGGTCGGTGACGTCGACCACGACGGCGAGCGCGGTGCCGCCGGCGGCGGTGATCTCGGCGGCCAGTTCCTCGAGCCGGTCCTCGCGGCGAGCGAGCAGCGCGACCTGCGCGCCGTGGGCGGCGAGCAGGCGCGCGGTCTCGGCGCCCATGCCGCTGGCGGCTCCGGTGACGACGGCGATCCGACCGGCGAGTGCGGTGTAGCTCATGGGATGACTCCTGGGGAGGCAGTGCGCGCGACGAAGCGCGGAAGCGATGCGGGGAGACGATCCGGGGCGGGAACCCCGTCGACGGCGCCCACATTGCCCGCGTTCCGCGAGGGCACCCAGAGCCCACGTTTTCCTGGGTCTGTCCGTACCACCCTCGGGCCGTCCGCGCCGGGCCGCCGACGCTGCGGCGGCTAGAGTCCGGGCATGAGTGACGCGTCCTTCGAGCAGCTCGGCGACTTCCTCCGTGCGTGTCGGGCCCGGGTCGGGCCCGAGGAGGCCGGACTGCCGGTGTTCGGTCGCAAGCGGCGCGTGGCCGGGTTGCGGCGCGAGGAGGTCGCGCAGCTCGCGGGGGTGAGCGTCGACTACTACGTGCGACTGGAGCAGGGTCGGGGGCAGCACGTCTCGGACGCCGTCCTGGACGCGATCGGGCGCGCGCTGCGGCTGGACCCCACCGAGTACGAGCACATGTGGGATCTGGCCCGGCCGACCCGCACGAGCGCTCGGCAGGTCGCGCCCTCGACGGCGCGGCCGGGCGTACAGGTGCTGCTGGACCGGATCGACGCGCCCGCGTTCGTCCTGGGCCGGTGCATGGACGTGTTGGCCTGGAATTCGGCCGCCGACGCGGTGATGGGGCTGAGCGCGATGGCACCGCACGAGCGCAACATGGCGCGGCACACGTTCCTGTCCGCCGACGCGGGTCGGTTCTACCCGGATTGGGAGCGGGTCGCCGCCGACACGGTCGCCTTCCTGCGCCTGGACGCCGCGCGCCACGCCCCGGACCCGCGGATGGCCGCCCTGGTCGAGGAGTTGTCCGCGGGCAACCCGCGCTTTCGGCCGTTGTGGGACGCCCACCAGGTGGCCGAGAAGACGCACGGCACCAAGCGGCTACGCCCCGCCGACGGCAGTGTGCTGGACACCGCCTACGAAACGTTGTCCTTTCCCGGCGACCCCGATCTGCTCCTCGTGGTCTACACCACGGCCCCGCGGGTCCGGACCGTGCCCGCCGAGTTGTCCGCGACGGCCGCCGGGAACTGAGCCCCGCCCGGCCCCGAAGGCCCGCGCTGCCCGGCGGATCCGCTTCACTCGCTCAACTCCCGTTCCAGCGGGACCCGGAAGCGCGGTGTCACGCACGTCCCGGACAACCACGACGTGTGCCGGGCCGCTTCCGCCTCGATCGCCTTGACCGCCTCGGGCGGGAGCTCGACGAGCGCGCGCCAGACGACCTCACCGTCGGCTCGCGTGGCCCAGCCGCCGACGACGCGTCCGTTCCACCACACGGTCGGGCCGATGTTGCCCATCCGGTCGAACAGGCGCTCGCGCAGTTCGGGGGTGATGTACCAGTCCCGTTCCTTCCACCCCATCGGCGTGGCGTCGAGCGCGGGCAACATCGCCGCCCACGGCTCCGGCGTCGGGCCCGGCTCCTCGTCGCCGGGCAGCACGTACCCGACGCTTCCGTCGTCCAGGCGCACCTCACCCGCGCGCACCGCGGCGAGCGCGTGTCGGGTGTCCGTGAGCGTCCATCCGGTCCACCACTTGAGGTCCTCCAGTGTCCCGGGCCCGAACGCGGCCAGCCATCCGCGCACCAGTTCGGCCTTGGCCTCGGTCTTGCCGATCTCCGGCAGCGGCGGCGCGATGGTGTACCGGAACCGGCTGGACAACCACGACCCCTGCGGCCTGGCCCGCACGATCCTGCCCTCGCAGGAGAGCGTGAACAGCAGCCGCGTGGACACCCCTTGGTTCGCCTCGTACGGCTTGCCGACCGCCACCCGGATCTGGGTGCGCAACAGCGGGACCACTTCGCCCAGTTGCATCGCGGTGGCCTCGCCCAATTCGGTGAGTGCGGCCACGGTGTCGGCCTCGACCTCGTTCAACCACGCCTCGTCGTAGCCGCCGGACGCCAGGAACTGGAGCATCACCCGGCGCTGGGTGATCGCGACCGCGTCGGTGCTGGAGCGCTGGACCACGTGCACGATCTCGCGCGGGACCACGTAGACGGTGCGCCGCATGCCGGGCATCCGCACCAGCGTCCGGTCCTCATACAGCGCGCGTTCCACCTCCGCCGACGACGGCTCGACCAGGCGCGCGCAGGTGGACAGGTACACCGTCGCGGGGTCGGTGGCGTGCAGCAGGAGCACGGCGCGGGCCGCGTCCTCCGCCCTCGCGGCTCGCGCGCCGGGCGCCAAGCGATGCCGAATGCCCAAACGCGCTCGTCGTTCGTCGTCGGTGATCCGTGGCAGCGCAGAGGTCATGCGCCGACCATAGGGGTCCGAGGCGACATGTGGCCGGGAATCATACGGCGCGGCGATTCAGGATCGCTTTACCGTGACGGGGTCGATACACGGAAGAATCGAGTATCGGGTTCCGCCCCGTACCACCGCACGTTTGCGTGAAGGAGTCACCATGCCCTCTGGGGGATCGTCCCGGTTCGATTGGCGTCGCATGACGCTCGCCCGTCGGGCGGCGAGCCCGGGTGGTCCGCGCCCCCCGAAACCCGGGAACGGGCTGGTGATCGGGGCGGTGATCATCGGGGCGATAGTGATCCTCGCGTGGTGGCTGCTGTCCTCCGACGGGAGCGACAACGGCAAGAAGTCCGCCTCGGCGACGGCGCTGCCCAACGCGTCCGGATCGGGAAGCCCGTCCGCGAGCGGCAGCGGCACCGCGGTGCCCTCGCCCACCTCGACGGTCAAGGTCGCGGTCATCGCGCGCCAGGCGATCGGCCTGGAGATACGCGAGAAGCCGGGCAAGGGCAAGACCGTCGCCGAGGTGAGCGCGGGCACCGAACTGACCGCCACCTGCCGGGCCAAGGGCTCGAACGTCTACGGCTGGCGCGGCGGCAAGAGCGATCAGTGGGTGCTGGTGACCACCGGACAGGGGGCCGGTTACGCACCCGAGGCCTGGTTGGAGACGACCGGTTCGGCGAAGGACCTGCTGCCCGTGTGCTGACCCGAGGATGCCGGTACGGACCGCCGGATCCGGTGGGCCGGCCGCCGACCCCGCGCCCGCTCGCGGCCGATCAGCCACGGGCTCAGCGGGGTCCGCGAGACCAGCCAGGCGAATCCGGCGGATCCGATCGCGACCACGGCGACCAGCGCGGCGGTGTCCGCGGCGGGCGACCACGGCAACGCGGCGGCGAACCCGCTCAGTTCCAGCAGCCGCAGGATCATCGGGTGCACGAGGTAGACCCCGAAGGCCAGTTGTGCGCCGAGCGCGGCGGCGGAGCGGCCCGGGAACGGGGTTCGGGCGCGCTCCCAGCGGGTGGCGACGGCGTACAGCGCGAGCACCGCGACCGGCCCCCACACCAGGCTCACCGGCTGGGTGGCGATCGATGCGGTCGCGGTGTCCCGACCCGCGGCCACGGTGTGTCGATACCACGCGTAGGTCAGCGCGAGCGTCCCCAGCGTGCCGATCCACATGGTCCGGGTGTGTGCCAGGACCCACGCGTGGAAGGCGTCCAGGTGCACCGCGGCCAGCGCTCCGGCCATCACGAAGAAGCCGTAGGTGGGCAGCAACATGCCGCCGTGCACGCGATACCACTCCAGCGGTCCGCTCAGCGGCGTCTCGTGGAACAGCACCACCAGCGCCGCGAGTTGCACCACGCCGGTGACCGCGAGCAGCACCGTGTGCCGTCCCGCGCAGGCGCGGACCAGCTTGACGAACAGCGGGAGGAGCACGGCGATCTGGAGTGAGACGAGCAGGAAGTACAGGTGGTACCAGGATCCGCCCCAGACGATGCCGCCGCGCAGGTCGGTCAGCGCGCCGGGCAGGTCGTGCCGGATGCGTTCGTGATCGCCCAGCACCCAGTAGGCGGTGGACCACAGCAGGTACGGGACGCCGAGCAGCTTGAACCGCTTGGAGAGGAAGGCGCCCACCCGCAGCGGGCGCCCGTAGGCGCTGTGGAAGAGCACGAACGTGCTGACGAAGAAGAACACCGCGCGGGTCGAGTGCAGCACGAGTTGGGTGAACGCGGGGCCTTCGTCCGGGAACGGGTACGTGACGCCGATGACGTGCACGACGATCACGCATAGGAAGGCGATGTCGCGCATCAGGTCGACCCGGTGCAGGTGTGGTCGACGGCCGGCGGCGGCGTGCGGGCCGGTGCGCGACGACGGGGTCGGTTCGGTCGGGCCGGGGGCCGGCTCACCCGCCGGGTGCTCGGCCGCGCGCGCCGGCGCGGGAACCGGGCGGACGTCCGCCGTGCGCTTGTCGTAGGTGCCGAAAAAGAGTGCCATCACCGGGCGCCTGCCCCGAAAACGGCGACCACCTCGCCGTCGGCCCGTCGTTTTCTCGGCGGTGCGACGGGGGCGACGGGCGGTCGCGCCGTCCGCACGGGGGTCGAGCCGGATCGAACCGCAGGACGCGGGGTGCCACAACGCGGAAAGTCCATGTAGGCAGCATGGACGCGCTTCATGAGTGAATGATTAAAGCCGTCCCGGAGCAGGATTGACGTTACGTCAGGTTCCGGCAAAGTCCGCCGGCGCGCCGAGGGGGCGCGCCGGGCGGTGGGCGGAGCAGCGGGTCGTGCGCGGGCCGGGACGGGTCTCGGGCCGGGAAACGGGTCGGAGACGGGTCGAGTGTCGGATCGGTTGTCCGCTATCCACCGGGTTGCGGATCCGGGACGAACACCGCGCGGTCCCGGTGGAAGGTCATCGTGCCGGCGGTCGAACCGTCCCAGCCCAGTCCGCCGGGTTCGTAGCGCTTGCTGACGGTGGCCCACCACAGGTTGGACGTCATCACGTGGCCTACCTCGTCGAGGTACGCCCGCATCCCCGGCTCGCCGCCGTGCGGGCCGGCCATGATCCGGTCGCGCAGGTCGAGGAACTTGCGTTCGGTGGCGTCTATCAGTCCGCAGATCTTGTTCATCGCGCCTTCGAGGTCGAGCCCCTCGGCCTCGCCGAGGTAGTAGACCAGGTTCACCCGGTCGTCCATGACCAGTTCCTTGCGATACGAGACCAGGTCGTTGATCAGCGTGTAGCCGTCGATCGCGGTGTCGTGGATGGCCACCATGTCGGCGGCGCGGAACGCCTCCTGGGACAGCGCCACGCCCGGGACGCCCTCCTCGGCGAAGCCGAACAGCCAGCGCACGCCCAGGCTGTGCCGACGGTCGTCCATGTAGGTGTCGTAGTCCGATATCCCGGCGTCGCGCCAGCTCTCCAGTTCGGTGGTGAAGCCGTGGGCGAAGTCCTCCATGTAGGACACGAAGCGGATCCAGCGCGCGGGCGGCATGCGCTCGCGCAGCCAGGAGAAGTCCTCGCGCAGGGGGGTCGAACCGTCCCCCCAGCCGAGCAGATCGGACATGAAGCGACCGAACACGTTGCGGGTAGCGAAAGAACTGCCGCCCAGGCCCGCCTTGTCGACGAGGCTGTTCTCGATGCCGATCAGGTAGTTCATCACCTTGGCCGTGGTCAAAGCCAGTTCGTAGTCCGCGTGCGGAACGGACAGCGAGACCAGCAGCGTTCCGTCCACGTTCTTGTCGATCCGAGCCGCGTCGCCGGCGTACGCGAAGCCCAGGTGACGGTGTGCCCACCAGCGGGATTCGCGCATCAGGCGGTCGGTCTCGGGATGGAACGTCATCGGCAACAGGTTCGCGAGCTTCGGCAGGTGGAAGCTGATCGGGAGGTCGACGACGGTGGGAGTGCTCACGCCGGGCTCCTTTCGCCGGTCTGCGTCGGATGGTTCCTGCCCCCACGCGAGCCGGCGGTGCCGGTCGTCGGGGCGCGCAGAGATACGGAGTGCGCCGCCGAGGCACCCGGGCCGGATGGCACACCCGGGCGGCGGTGCGATCGGGCGGCCAGTCGATTGCCGAGATGGCCGAGGGCCAGCAGGGAGAAGTGGTCGGCCAGGCACGGGATCACGTACAGGAACGGTCTGGTGCCGAGCATGTCCGGTACGGACTCGATGCCGCCGTCGGCGCGTTGGGCCCGGAGCAGGTGTTCGACGCCGCGCGCGACCGGGTGCGGGTCGTTCTGTCTGGACAGCGCGATCAGGGCGTACGCGGTGCTGATCGCATCGCTGGGGTCGCCGGGTTGCTGGCCCCAGCCGCCGTCCGGATTCTGCCCATCGCGCACCGCGGTCAGGGCCCGCTTGACGGTGGCCCGGTAGGCGTCGGGGCCGGACGCGTCGGTGGCCAGCAGGGCGCGGAAGATCGCGTGGTAGCGGCTGCGGCTCCAGTCCGGGTCGAACGTACCGTCCGGGCGCTGGGCGCCGGCCAGGAACCGGCGTGCGGCGGTGATGCGTTCCACGTGCCGCGGCGCACGTACACCGAGCGCGTTGACGGCGGCGGCGGTCATGCACGCCTCGGACGGCGCGCCCGCGATGTAGGTGGGGAATCCACCGTCGGGGGCCTGGTAGGACCACAGCGCGCGTAAGCCGGAGTCGATGTTGCGCCGATAGCGCACCGGGTCGGTGGCGTGCAGGAACTCGATCGCCACCGACGTGTCGTCCACATCGGCGAGCGCCGCCGCCTCGGTGTACGACCAGCCGCCGTCCACGCGTTGGCGGGCCGCGAGGTGGTCGCCGATCCGCCGGCGGACCTCGTACGGGGCACCGGACGCGTCCAACGCGACGCCCGCGGTGACCGCGCACCACGTGTCGGTGTCGGTCACGAACGGCACGCCGCCGTCCGCGCGTTGGTGGGCAAGCACCTTGGCCACGCCGTTGACGATCAGTCCGTCCAGGTGCGGCCGGTCGGCGAGCGCGTGCAGCACCAACAGGTGTACGAGGAGGTTGCCCTCCCAGATTCCCGAGGCCTGCTGGGTGTCCAGGAGCAGGCGCAGGTCGGCCGGATCGATCTTGTCCGCGTGACCGGTGAGGTCGGCCAGCGCGACCTTGAGCGCGACGGTCTGCACGTGCGCCCACGGGTGCAGGTTGCCGATGTCGAACGCGTCCGGGTCGAACGGCCTGCGGGCGGCGCGGCGCGGGGGGCCGAGCAGCGCGAGGACGGTCTCCAGCATGACCCGCTTGCGGGCGTTCAGGAACGCCGGCGCCCGCTGGAGGAAGCGGTCGAGCAGGTCGCCCGCGGCGTGCTCCACGGTGTCGCCGGAGTGGCGTAAAGCGGTCGTCGCGAGCAACCGGTCCAGGGGTTCGACGCTGTCGAGGCGATCGGCCAGGAACCCGGCGACCCGGCGGTGGTGATCGGCCTCGAGGCCGGCCCGCTCCAGCAAGCGCAGCAGCAGTGCCGATTCGAGCACACGACTGTGGCACGGGCCGCGGACGGCTCCGTCGGGACGGACCGAATCGGCGACCCGCCGACGCAGCCGGGCGGTCGCCACGGGCAGTTCGGGCACGAACATTTCCGCAGGCCAAGGCGGCATCCGGGTATCTCGCACGCGCATCGGTCAACGCCTCCCCCACACGTCCTGTCGCAAGCTGTGCCGTCGTATCCGGTGTCGCCGGGTATGGCGCCGAGCGGGGAATGGGTGCTGCGGTTGGGGTACCCGGCGCGCGATGCACGCCCCGGCAGGTGAGCGACCCCCATCGCCCGGACCGGGTCTGTTCCCAACACGAAATCACCCGAAGGCGTGAATGCGGAAGCCTGTACTCGTTTGTTGTCTGAATTGGTGAGTAATCGCCATCAAATGTGCTGGAAATGAACGGCTATTGACGGCACTTCAGACCGTCGGGAGCAACCCTTCCAGTCCGGGAGCGGTCCTGGTGGGTGCGAATTCGACAACGTCGTACGTTGCCACGCCCTCGCGCCGGAACGGGTCTTCCGCGAGCACGGCGTCCAGCGCGGCCCGGTCGCCGGCGTGCGCCAGGATCACCCCGCCGCTACGGGGGACACGGCGGCCGGAGGCGAGGAGGGTGCCGGCGGCGTAGTGCCGGTCGAGCCATTCGAGGTGGCCGGGCATGAGTGCGTCGACGTCCTCGATGGGGGCCACGTAGGTCAGCGTGATCACGAACATGCCTCGATCGTAGGGCGTGCCGCGGCTCGGGGGTGGGGGGTTGCGGCCACGGGGTCGACGGGGCCGATCAGGGCTGGTCAGGGGTGGTCCGAGACGGTCGGGGCTGGTCGGGGCTGGTCGGGGCTGGTCGGAATCGGTCCCGGGACGGGGCGGGTCGGGGGTCGGCCGGCCGGCTCCGGGGACGGGTCCGGGGTCGATCCGGGGTCGATCCGGGGTCGATCCGGGGTCGGTCCGGCCGGTCGGGGCGACGAAGGTAGCGGACCGGGGGTCGAGGGTCTCGACTTTGGTCGGCGGAATATGACCCCTTGGCCGTGTCGAAGATCAATCGCCGTCGGTAGGTTGACGAATATGCGAAAGATCCTCGACATATTCGGATTGCTCCTGGTTCTCCAGGGTGTCGGGGGCATGGTCCACCACTTCTTCGGTTGGTTCCGTCTGTGGACCCTGCTCACCCGGCAGTCCTTTCTGCACGGGTACGAGGTGGCCGCGAGCATCGCCCTGATCGTCCTCGGCTTCGCGGTGTGGATCGTCGCCGAGAGGCTTTTGCCCACCGAGAAGGAGAAGAACAAAAGAGGCTCGATATCCGGAGCACAAGCCGAGCGAGACCGGCGATAGCCGACCGGCGGGCTCGGGTCGCGCCGGGACCGTTCGGGGGCCTCGATTCGTGGGGGTCGGTTTTCGTGGGGCCCGTTTCGGTGGGCCGGTTTGTCGACCTGAGTGCGTTCGGGACGGGATTTCGAGATTCGACCGCCGCTCGCCTCGCCGGGCCCGCCCAGGCCCCGGTCGTCGGCGAGGTCGAGTGCGCGGTCGCGATCCCGGACTCGCGGTCTCCCGGTCTCGCGGACTCGCGGACTCGCACACACGTGGTTCTACGGATTCGGTCCTCTCCCGTGCGACCTAGTCTGATAATCACCACCGGATGATCAGCACGATGATCGTCAACGGCCGGAAGGGAGCCTCCGATGACCACCGAAGCCACGACCACGACCGCCACGGACGCCGAACTCGCGACACAGCCCGTCGGCTACTGGACCGGTCTCGCGCACCGCGAGGTCATCGCCTACATTCGCGGCCGGCAGGCGGAGCTCGGCCTCACCCAGCCGCAGTTCTGGCTGTTGCGTCACCTCTCCACCGACGACCTCTCGGTCGACGGCGAACCCCGATCCGTGGCCGAACTCACCGAGGCGATGAGCGATTACCTGCTCCCCGAGGATCGGCTCGGCCCCGAGTCGGCCGCGCTGGTCGAGCGGGGCTGGCTTGTCGAAACGCCTGATCACCGACTGCGGATCACCGCCGAGGGCGAAGCGGCCCGGCTGCGCGTGAAGGCCATCGGCCCCTCCGTTCGCGCTCACCTCCACGACGGCATCTCCGACACCGACTACGCCACCACCGTGCGCGTCCTCCAACGCATGATCACGAACGCCGGCGCCGCCGGCCACTGAGCCTGCGGCGGGGGCTGGGCTCGGGGGCCGGTTTCGGGGGCCGGCGTCAGGGACGCCGGCCCCCGGGGCCTGGCGCCCGGGGCGCCGGTGTCGGGGGCCTGACCCCGGGCGCCGGCGTCGGGTGCTGGTGTCAGCGCGCCGACGCCAGGGGCTTCGACCGGAAATGCCTTGTTGGGTCGGGGGCGGGTGGGCCATTCTCGGCGCATGATCACTCCCGAGACCAAGAGCTGGACGTGGGTCCTGGACACGGCGTGTCCCGACTGCGGGCTGGACACCCCGGCCGTCCCGCGTACCCGGATCCCCGCGATGACCCGCGCGTGCGCCGCCGCGTGGCACGAGTTGCTCGTCTCCGGCGGCGACGAGCTGCGCGTCCGGCCGAACTCGGACACCTGGTCCCCGACCGAGTACGCGTGCCATGTGCGCGACGTGTTCGTCCTGTTCGACGAGCGGCTGCGGCTGATGCTGACCCAGGACGCCCCGGACTTCGCCGACTGGGACCAGGATGCGACGGCGATCGAGTCCCGCTACGCCGAACAGGACCCGGTACGCGTCGCCACCGACCTCGCGGCGGCGGGCGCCGAGCTGGCCGACGGCTTCGCGGCGGTGGCCGAGGACCAGTGGGCACGTACCGGCACCCGCGGCGACGGCACGGTCTTCACCGTCGAGTCCTTCGCGCGCTACTTCATCCACGACCCGGTCCACCACCTCTGGGACGTCACCGGCAGCCGCGCGACCTGACCCGACTCCGACCGCCGGCCTTCGACGGCTCCGGTCGACGCGGCGGCCTCGTCGTACCCGACCGGGCACGACGCGACCCGAGGCGCGCACACGAGGCCACCCGCCGGCCGGGCGGCCGGGCGCGCTTCGGTCCGCCTCGGCGAGCCGAAAACCACGGCAGTGGTGCGCGCACTCCGTGTCGCGTCCTCCCACCTCGCCGGGAGACGCGGCGCGTTGCCGGACGTACCCGCGACGCGCCCTAGCGGCGCGTGAGTTGCTCGGTGAGGGCCGTCGCCACCGCGTCGCGGACGGCGGCTTCGGTGGGGGTCGCGCGCCCGGTCTCGGCGGCGAGTTCGGCTAGTGAGGTCATCGTGGTGTCCGGGAGGGCGCAGGCGGTGAAGGTGGTGAACGCGCTCAGGTCGGGATCGATGTTGAGTGCGAAGCCGTGGCTGCTGACGCCCCGTCGGATCCGCATGCCGATGGACGCGAGCTTGCGGTGGTCGCGCGTCCAGATACCCACCAGGCTCGGCGCGCCCGTCGGGGTCTCCCGCCGGATCGCCGGGAAGCCGAGCGTGTCCAGCGCGGCGAGCAGGCCGTCCTCCACCCGGCGGATCAGGTCGCCGGGGCCGAGCGCCCGTACGTTCACGATCAGGTAGCCGATCAGTTGACCCGGCCCGTGATAGGTCGCGTGGCCACCGCGGTCCACCTCGACCAGCGGGATCGGCGACGCCGGATCCGGAAGGTCGGCGAGCGGCGTGCGCGCGCTGTACGTGATCACCGGCGGGTGGGTGAGCAGGAACAGCCGGTCGGGCGCGAGATCCTGTTGCCGCTCGGCGACCCACCGCGCCATGTCGGCCTGCGCCGCCGGGTACGCCACCGCACCCAGGTCGACCCGCACCGGCGCGCCCGGATTCGCGGTCCGCTCGCCCACTCGCCCACTCCCCTATCCGACGACCGGCAGGCCGTCGGCGCGGCGCCAGCGCATCGCGGTGGCGAAGGACAGGTCCACGAATTCGGCGTCCGGGAAGACCTCGGCGTAGCGGGCCCGGTACTGCGCGCGGGTCAGATAGTGATCGGACATCAGGTGGTCCAGCCACGCCGCGCCGGTACGGAAGCGGTACAGCCACCACGCGTCCCGGATCCGCAGCCGGCGCACGTCACGGCCCAGTTCACGGGCGGCGGACACGATGTACTGCCGGCGCGTCGCGGCGGGCACGGTGGCCACGTTGTCGACCAGCACGATCTCGCCACCGGGTCGGACCAGCGACTTCAGGTGCGCCAAGGCCACACCCAGGTCCGGGAGGTGGTGCAGCGTGCCCATGCTCAGCACCAGGTCGAAGCCCAGGGCGTCGTGTACGTCGGTGAGCGAGGCGACCTCGTAGCGCACCCGCTCGTGCGGGCGCCGTACCCGCGCGACCTCGATCAGCGGCGCGCTCAGGTCCGCGGCCAGCACCTCGGTGTAGGAGCCGGCCAGGGCGAGTGCGTGTCGGCCGGAGCCGCACCCCGCGTCCAACGCTCGGTCACCGGTCAGTTCGAGTTCGGCGAGCCACTCGCCGAGGGGGTCGCACAGTCCCGCATAGCGGTCGTAGTCGCCCGCGAAGGCGTCGAAGAGTTCCGGGGCGGCCTTGAGCGGTTTCGTTGACTTGGTCAAGAATGGCTTGCGTGTCCCGAACCACGTGCGGGTCCCGAACCAAGTGCGCGCCGCGGACCAGGCACGCGCCCCGAACCACCGACGCGGCACCGAACGTTCCCCGTCGGCCGGCGCGCGGTCGGTCACCCGATCGACCATCGGGCGATTCGTCCCGATTCGCGGCGCCGGGACCGGATTCGCGTTCTTCGGTCTCCCGGTCGCCCGGTCCGACACCGTGCGACTCGAAGCCCTTCGCCCCTCAATCATGCCGAGGATGACGCCCCCATGTCCTTCGTACTCGTCGACAAACCCCGCCCCCATGTCACGCTCATCACCCTCAATCGTCCGGACCGCATGAACGCCATGGCCTTCGACGTCATGGTCCCCTTTCGCGAGGCTCTGGAAGCCGTGAGCGCGGACAACGATACGCGTGTCGTCATATTGACAGGTGCCGGGAGTGGATTCTGCTCCGGTGCGGATCTGGAGAATTCCGGTCGCATCCCCGGCATCAAGGGCCTGACCCGAACCAGCATCGCCCGCCGATCGATGGAGATCCTGGACGACGTGATCCTGGGGCTGCGCCGGATGCACCAACCGGTGATCGGCGCGATCAACGGCCCGGCGATCGGCGGCGGCTTCTGTCTCGCCACCGCCACCGACATCCGAATCGCCGCCGACACGGCGTACTTCCGGGCCGCCGGCATCAACAACGGGCTCACCGCGAGCGAGCTCGGAATCAGCTATTTGCTCCCCCGGGCGATCGGGTCGTCTCGGGCATTCGAGATCATGTTGTCCGGACGGGACGTGGACGCGACCGAGGCCGAGCGGATCGGACTGGTGTCGCGCGTGGTGTCGGGCGAGAAGTTGCTCGACGACGCGTACGAACTCGCCGAGCGGATCATCGGGTTCAGTCGAGTGGGGGTGGAAGTGACCAAACGGTTGCTGTGGTCCGGCATGGAAGCCGGCAGCATGCACTCGCACATGGACCACGAGGGGCACGCCCAGTTGTATGTGCGACTGACGACGGAGAACTTCGAGGAGGCCATTCGCGCCCGCAAGGACAAGCGGCGACCGGAGTACAAGGACTGACGGGCTTTCAGACGGATCCACGGACCTACGGACCCATGGAGCCACGGGTCTTCGAAGCTTTGGAGCTATGGAGTCACGAAGCTTCAGCCGAAAGACTGACGGATATTCAGCCGGATGCCGGCGTGATGTCGACGCGATGCCGGTGTCACATGTCCGTAATTACTTGGTCCGGACTTCACACGTTGAGTGAATGTTGAACATGTGTTGACCGGGAACGGGCAAGCTCAGGCTCATAGTGCGGCGGTCCGGCCGGATCCGGCGGGGCCGCCGGCCACACCACGGGGGTGTGAGCGAGATGCGAGGAGAGTTTCCGTGCTGCACGGAAGGAACGACGAACTGGCCGCCGTCACGGCACTGCTGCAACGGACGCGCGCCGGTGACGGCGGAGCGGTCGTGCTGCGTGGGGCCGCGGGGGCGGGCAAGACGACGCTCCTGGCCGAGGCGGTGTGGGAGGCGAAGGGCATGACCGTCCTGCGGACGGCGGGCCCGCGCGGCGGTGGTGCGCTCCCCTATACGGCGCTGCGCCAACTGCTGGCGACGCTGCACCCCCGGATCGGCCGCCTGCCGCACACCCGGGCCCAGGCGCTGCGCATGGCGCTCGGCCTGGCTCCCGGCGCGGCCGACCGGGGCGTGGTCGCCGCTGCGGCCTGCTCCCTCGTCGTGATCGCCGCCCGGGAACAGCCGGTCCTGGTCCTCGTGGACGACGCGCACTGGCTCGACGCGGCCTCGGCGGCGGTCGTCTCCTACATCGCGGGCCGCGCCGAGGGCCTCCCGATCGCGGTCCTGCGCGCGACACGCGAACGCGTCGACGCGTCAGCGGACGGGGGGACTTCGGCACCGGGGGCCGGAACGGGTCCGGCGGGTCCGGCGGGCGCGGGTGATGTGGGTGGCGCGGACGGAGCGCGCGGCTCGGGCGGAGCGCGCGGCTCGGGCGGGGCGGAGGCCGCGGGTGTGGCTGCGGCTGGCGCTGTCGCGTCGGTCGAGGACGAAGCGGGCGTGGCGGCGGCACGGGCCGGGCGGGACACGGGAGTCGAGGCCCACGTCGACGAGGACTTCGGCACACCCGCCGCGCACGAACCTGTGGCGCGGATCCGGCGAGACACCGGGGTCGGAGCCCAGGCCGACGGGAGCTTCGGCGCGCCCGGCGCGTACGGGCCGGCGGCACGGGCCGGGCGAGATGTGGGAGTCGGCGAAGGTGTCGGCGAGTTCGTCCGCGAGGCGGATCCGGCGCCGGCGGCCGAGCGCGATGCGTTGTCGACGCGGGCGGGTCTCGGCGATGCCGACGCGGGTGTGAACTACGCGCGGTGCACACCGGACGCCGGCGAGCACGCGTCACCCGAACATGCGCCCGATGGACATCGATTCGACGGTCTTGGCGAAACGGCCACCGCCGAGCACGCATCCCCACACGCGGATCAGACGGCAGCCGAGGACGGTCTGCGCACCCACTCCCGACCAGACCGGGCAGGCGCGCGAGCGGACGCAGCCGGCGCCGCCGGCACTCGCACGCACGGCGCGGACTTCGGGACCGAAGGACGGCCGGAGTCTGTCGGCGACTTCGCGGACCGTGCTCGTGGGTCGGGTCTCGCGGATCCGGCGGCCGAGGACGGTCGGCACGCCGACTCCCCGCACAGCCGGACCGGCGCGCGGGTGGCTTCCGAGCCCGTGGCCGAGGAAAGCCCGCGCGCGAGGGGGTATGGGCGGACCGCCGGGACGGATGTTCTGTGGGGTGAAGGGCCCGGTGTGGAGGCGACGGGCGCGGCGCGGCATGGCGAGGCCGAGCGGACCGCTCACTCGTCGGGCGTCGGGCGGGGCGAGGATCGTGCGGTGACCGGTGCGCCGGCCGGGGCCACCGGCCGAGCCGGCGGGCGGAGCGCCGCCGCGTCGGGTGCGCGTCGGGCGAGTGCGGGTGCCGCCGTGGCAGGTGGGGACGTACCGTTCGCGGCGTTGCCGGAGGATGCTCGCCGGCTGCTCGCGTTGGCCGCGCTCGAACCTGCTGCCGACCTGGACCAGTTGGCCGTCGCCGGGCGCCGGGTCGGCATCGGGCGTGGCGCTCGGCTCGCGGTGTTGCGGGCCGGTCTGGTCGACGCCGCCGAACACCGGGTGCGGTTCCGGGACGCGTCGACTCGCGAGGAGGTACGCCGCTCGCTCACCTCCGCGGAGCGCCGCTCGCTTCACGGAGCACTGGTCTACGCCGCGAGCGGTGCTCTCGCCTACCGGCGACCGTGGCACCTGGCCGCGCTCGCCACCGGGCCCGACGCCGAACTCGCCGCCGCCCTGGAGGCCGGGGCCGGCCGCACCCGCCGCGAACTCGGCGCGGGCGCCGCCGCCGCGACCTGGGAGCAGGCCGCCCGGCTGACCTCCGACCGCCCGACGGCCCGCCGCCGCTACGTCGCCGCCGCGTACGCCGCGTGGGAGGCCGGCTTCCCGACCCGCGCCCGCACCCTGCTCGACACCGCCGACGCCACCGACCTCGACGGCGTCGCCGACGAGGGCACTTCGGCCCACTCCTCCGGGACCGCGATCCGACTCCGCGCCGCGCTGCGACACGCGGAAGGACACCGCTCCGAAGCGGGAGCACTGCTCTTGGACGCCGCTCACGGCCGCGCCGCGCTCCTGCTCGCCGCGACCGGCGCCGCGTGGGAGGCCGGCGACCGGGCCCGTACCACCCAGGCCCGCACCGCCCTGGCCGCTCTCCCGCTGGCCGCCGACGACCCGCTGCGCACCGTCGTGGCCGCGCTGGGCGCCGACGGCGTCTCGCCCGCGATGGTGGCGCCGGCCACCCGGGCCCGGCTGTACGGCCTGGGCATCGCGCTGTGGGAGGTCACCCCGCTGGCGGTGCACGCGGCGGCGACCGACCAAGCCGCGTACGACGTCCTGTTGGACGAGGCCGCGGTACTTCGCACACACGGCGCCCGAGGCGCCCTCGCCGCGGCCCTGATGCCACTCGCGGTCGCCGGCGCGCTGTCCGGACGGGCCGTCGAGGCCGAGACGCACGCCGCCGAGGGCCTGCGCCTGGCCCGCGCCACGGGACAGGGCACGCTGGCCGCCTGGTTCCTCGCCGCGCTCTCGATGGCCGCGACCACCCAGGGCCGGATCGCCGAAGCCCGCGACGGCGCCTGGCAGGCCCTGCGCCTGACCGGCACCAAGGGCCTCACCCCGGTCGGCGCCTACGCCCTGTACGCACTCGCGGTCGTCGAACGCGCCGAGGGCCGCACCGAAGCCGCCTGTGAGCTCCTCGCCAAGGCGCTGGCCGCCCCGGCCGGCGCCCTGATGGAGGTACGCATCCGCGCCGAACTCGCCACCGCCGGCCCCAACCGCTCCGGCCTCGCCGCCCTCCCCCCACGCCCCACCCACCCCCAACTCCCCACCCTGGCCCTGACCGGCCGCATCACCCGAACCCCCCAACTCGCCGCCGGTACCGCCTGACCCCACGAGCAGTGCTCCCGTGTCGCGGCGCGGGAACGCGGCCACGCCCCGCCGGACCGTGCGTTCGCCGGGTGCCCGGTCAGGCCGAACCGCCCGGTCGCACCAGGCACGCGATGCCTGTGACGCGGGGGGGTCTCGGCGCGGCGCGCTGCGGGCCGGCGGGCCACGCCGGGTGCGGCGTAGCGGGCTCGCGTCGGATCGGTGGGGCGGGCCCGTGTCGGATCGGTGAGGCGACAGCGAGATTACTCACAGCGATCGATCGGTCACCACGCAGCCCCGGTTGGCTTCGGTGGGGGGATTCGGTGGGTGGGCCGGGGGATGGCGGACTTGTTCGGGGGACTCCTGGGTAGATCGTCGGCGTGATGGAACGCGGCGCGATCGAGGACTGGGACACCCGGCTGGGCTGGATGCGCGCGCTCGTGTCGGACGACGAGATCGCGCACCGACGCGCCCTGGACCGGTATCTGCGGGTGACCGGGGAAACACGCGAAGCGCGCGAGGCGTACGACACGATCGTGTTGCGCGTGCCGCGCTCGGTCTCCGCCGAGGAGGCGGCCTGGCAACGCTTCCGTGCCGCGTGGCTGCGTACGCCCGCCGCGGCGCTGCTCACCGAGCAGCTCGCGCCGGCCGACGTACCCGATTGGGGCGGGCTGCCGTACGCGCTGATCTATCTGGAGTGGGAGGCCCACTACCCGATCGAGTGGACCCGGCACGCCAAGGTGTGGAGCACCAAGCAGCGGCTGATCCGGCTGCTCGCCGTACCCGGGCACCACGACGACGTCCGGGCCCGCCTGGTGGACCTGGTCGAGCTCGTGGTGTACCGCCGACACCGGTGCAAGGACCGCGAGTACTCGCGGATCGCCCGCGCGGTGGACGGCGAGGACCTGCGCGCCCGGCTCGCGAAGGCGCGCGACTCCGGTGAGCCCTGGACCCGGGACCAGGCCGGACACGTGTTGTGGCTGCTGCACAACCCACAGATCCCGATCAACCGCACGAACTGGTTCCGCTGGCTGTCCGCGAAGCTGCCGACCGGCGATCGGCTCGACGCGGGCGCGAACACGGACGCGGACGCGAACACAGACACAGACACCGCGGACGCGAACACCGACACCGACACCGACACCGACACGGACACGGACAGCGGTTCGAACACGGACCCCGACGGTGGCCCCCACAAGCCCACCACCCCCGCCGACCCGCTCCCGCCCAGCCCCTGACGAGCCGTCATTTCGCGTACAACACACCACCTCCCGCCATAGGTTGTGCACCGACAACGCCGACGGCGACACGCACGGACGTCGGCGACTTCTCGACATCGGCAGCAGCCATCCGGGGGACGACATGGGTCGAGCCGACGACATGGGCACCACAGGGAAGTCGAGCCGGTTACGGATACCGCGCCCACCCGCCCCGGAGCCGGAGGCCGCGATCCGGTGACCGCGGAACCGGAGACCGACCGCCCCCCACATGTGCTGGTCGTGGACGACGACCCCTCGATCCGGCGTGCCCTGGAGCGCGGCCTGCGCCTGGCCGGGTACCACGTCACCCTCGCCGCCGACGGCACCCGCGCCCTCGAACTGATCGCGCCCGCCGAGCCGAAGACGCCCATCGTGCCCGTCCCGGTCCCGCAGGTCGTGGTCCTGGACGTGGCGATGCCCGGCGTCAGCGGCATCGACGTGTGCGCCACGCTGCGCGCCCGAGGCACGGAGACGCCGGTCCTGATGTTGTCCGCTCGCGACGAGACCGCGGATCGCATCGCGGGCCTGGAGAGCGGCGCCGACGACTACCTGGTAAAGCCCTTCGACCTGCGCGAACTCGACCTTCGATTAAGGGCGTTACTGCGCCGCCGTCCGGCTTCGGGGATCGGCGAGCCGCTGCTGCGGGTCGGCCCGGTCGCGGTGGACGTCGCCGCGCACATCGCGACCTGTCATGGCGTCGGATTGGATCTGACTCGTCGCGAGTTCGCGCTGCTGGAGGTGTTCGCCCGCAATCCGGGACTGGTGCTGACCCGGGATCAGTTGCTGGACCGGGTCTGGGGCTACGACTTCGACGTGCGTACCGACGTGGTCGACACGTTCGTCAGCTACCTGCGCCGCAAGTTGGAGGCGGGCGGTCGCCCCCGCGTGCTGCACACCGTGCGCGGGATCGGCTTCGTGCTGCGAGTCTCGGGCGGTCCCGGATGAAGCTCGCCACGCGGGTCGCGCTGTCGGTCGCCGTCTTGGTGCCGCTGCTCGTACTCGGCGCGGGCACGCTCGTGGTGGGTTGGGCCCGGCACGATCTGACCCAGCGCCAGGACCGGCAGTTGCAGGAGCGAGCCGAACGACTGACGCCGCCGGCAAGGGCGTTGGTCCGCACCGATCTGGACGACCGCCAACAGGCGATCCGCACCCGGCAGTACCGGATGCTCGGGATGGCCCTGGACGTCGGCGTGCGGGTGGACACCCCGGACGGGCCGCTGCGGATGGGCCCGCAACCGCCGGAGGGAACGACCCTGCCTTCGCACGCGCCGTACCCGGTGACCGTGCACACGGGCGGGCGTTCGTGGCGGATGGTGACCCGGCCGCTGCCGACCGGCGCGCTCTACGTGTTCGTACCGTCGGGCGAACCGGCCGCGCAGGCGGCGCTGTTGCGTCGGCGGGTGTACGTGGTGACGGCGTTCACGGTGCCGCTGTCGGCGCTGGCCGGTCTGGTCGCCGGCACCGCGGCCACCCGGTCGTTGCGCGTGTTGCGCCGCCGGGCGGCCCGCCTGGATCCGGACGGCGGCGCGCACGACGCGGTGCACGTACCCTCCGGCGTGGTCGAGGTGGACGAACTCGGCCGCACGCTCGACGACGTGCTGGGCCGGTACGCGGCGCAGACCGCGCGCACCCGCGAGGCGTTGGAGACCGCACGTTCGTTCGCCGCCACCGTCGACCACGAACTGCGCGGCCCGCTCACCGGGATGCGCACCGATCTGGACGTGCTGGCCACCTATCCGGACCTGGCCTCGACCGAGCGCGAGGACGTGGTCGCGGACCTGCGGATCGGCCACGAACGGGTGTTGGCGGTACTGACCGCGCTGCGCGCGCTCGCCCAGGGCGACCTGGTGGACGCGGCGGCGTTCGGTCCGGTGGAGTTGGCCGAGGTCGCGCACGCGGCGGTCCGGGCCGCGCCCGCCCGCCGCCCGGGCGTCGAAGTGCGGGCCGCGGTACGGGTCGAGGCGCCGCACGAGGTGGTCGTGTACGGACTCGCGGCTGGGTTGCGGCTGCTCGTGGACAACCTGATCTGCAACGCGCTGGTGCACGGCGCGAATCGGGTGCTGGTGAAGGTGCTGCCCGGGCTGGATTGCGGCGTGGTGTGCGTGGACGACGACGGGCCCGGGATCGCGCCGGAGTTGCGCGAGGTGGTCTTCGAACGCTTCCACCGCGGGCCGAACAGCCCCGGCGCCGGGCTGGGTCTGACCCTGGTGGCCCAACAGGTCGCGCTGCACGGCGGTCGGGTCACCGTGGGCGTGCCGCCGTCCGGGCGCGGCACCCGGATCGAGGTGGTGCTGCCGCTGCGCGCGGATCCCCTGGCGGCACGCGAGCGCGCGTGGCTGGGCGTCCGGGTCCAGGCGCCGCCGAGTACGCCCGCCCGGCCCGCACCGGCGCCCTCGGCGCGCGCGGACGTACCGAAATCCCGCGCGGCACCCCGGTCCGTCGGCAAAATCCCTTCCCCGGCCGCCCGTTCACAGGAAACCCACAAGGATCGTCCCTAGCCTCGCGGTACGCCGTGCCCGCCCGGGGTGGGGCGGGCCCGGCGTTTTTTGGGGAGGCCGTGCATGCGTGTGTCCGACCGCATGGGGGGCGCGGACCTCACCGACCCGGTGTCCACGGGGGTACGGCTTGCCGCACCCCTGGCGTATGCGGGAACGCCCGGTGGCGGCGGCCACCGGGCGCCCGCCCCGTGCCCACGGCTGTCGCGGCGGGACCCGCGGCGGGCCGAGGCGCCGACCCGATTCGACGGCGACCGTAGCGGCACGGGTCACATGGCGCGCATCCGACGGCGGAGCGCGACGGACGAGCGGCACATCCGGCCGGAGGTGGCGACCCGCCTCGGGAACTACCGGGCCACGCCTGGGTATCCGACGCCGGAGTGGCGGCGGCGGAGCAGCCCTTCAACGGTGCGCCGGGCGTGGCGTGCCGCCCGACCGGAGAGACCGATCGGGTGAGTCGCGGACTCGCGCTGCCCGGGGTGGCGGCGGGCGTCCTGGCGGCGCTGGTGTCGGCGATCGTCGTGCTGACCGCGTGCGGCGCCGACGGAAGCGGCACGGGCACCCACGAATTGGGCACGATCGCGCCGGCGGCCGACCCCGGACCGACCGCACCGAGATCGCCGTTCACATCGACCGTGGTCGGCACCCGAAACACGATCCGGCACGCGTGCGCGGACGTCGAGAAGCCGGTACAACCCTGAACCGAGCCGCTCCGGGGGCCGATGCCGTGGTCGGCCCCGAGGACCGGTGTGGGACGCGCGGATCACGGAGGGGGCGATCCGAACATCCCACACCGGTCCCACCTCCCGCCTCCCACACCAAGCACCGGCCCACCGCCGCCCACCCGCGACCGACAACCCCGCACCACCGCCCGCACCAAGTACCGCCGTGCCGCGCCCCTCGCCACGCCATCGCACGGACCCCGCACCGACCCGAGCCGCCTCACTCGCCCGAACCCGACCCACGCCAAGGCCGCGCCACGGCCACAGCGCAAAACCGCCCCGCGAAACCGCCCGGCAAAGCCCCACCGCGACCCGCATCGCCTCGACCGCCGCCGCACCTCAGAGTTCGAGGAAGCGCAACACCGCCATCACCCGCCGGTGGTCGGTGTCCGAGGGCGGCAGGTCGAGCTTGGTGAAGATGTTGCCGACGTGCTTCTCCACCGCCCGCTCGGTGACCACCAGCTTCTTCGCGATCGCCGCGTTCGTCCGGCCCTCGGCCATCAGCCCGAGCACCTCGTGCTCGCGCGGGGTGAGGGTGCTCAGCCCCCCGCTGCGCAGTCCCGCGCCGAACAGTTGGGTGACCACCTCGGGGTCCAACGCGGTTCCGCCGGCCGCGACTCGCTCCAGCGCGTCGGTGAAGTCCCGGGTGTCCACCACGCGTTCCTTGAGCAGGTAGCCGACGCCCGCCGCGTTGCCGCCGAGCAGCTGTGCCGCGTACCGGGTCTCGATGTACTGCGAGAAGACCAACACCCCGATGCCGGGATAGTCCCGGCGGATGTCGATCGCAGCACGCAGGCCCTCGTCCGTGTGCGTCGGGGGCATCCGGATGTCGACCACACAGACGTCCGGCTTGTGTTCGGCCACCGCCGCGCGCAGCGCGTCGGCGTCCGCGACGGCTGCCGCGACCTCGTGGTCACGGTCGAGAAGCAGTTGAACCAGGCCGTCCCGCAGGATCGCGGCGTCTTCGGCAATGACGATGCGCATGGGCTCGATCGTCCCATGATCCGACCGCACCCCGGACCCGATCGTCTCGGGCCGGATCCTCTTACACCCGATCATCTCGGGCCGGATCATCTCGGCTCCGATCCTCTCGCCCGGCCGCACCCTCGGCCCGCCCCGACCCTCACCCGCGGATCGGCAGCTCCACCGTCACCTCGGTCGGCCCGCCCAACGGGCTGACGATCCGCAGTACGCCGTCCACCGTGCGCACCCGCTCGACCAGACCGGTAAGACCGCTGCCCTTGCCCGCGTTGGCACCGCCGCGCCCGTTGTCGGTGACCGACAGCAGCAACCGGCCGTCCCGGACGAGCACGTCGACGGCCGCCGAGGTCGCGCCCGAGTGGTGCGCGACGTTGGTGAGCAGTTCGGCGGCGCAGAAGTACGCGATGGTCTCGATCGTGGCGGGCGGGCGTACGTCGATGTCGGTGTGCACCTCGACCGGGACCGCGCTGCACGCCGCCAGTGTGGCCAGCGCCGCGTCCAGGCCCTGGTCCAGGACCGGCGGATGGATGCCCCGCGCCAGGTCGCGCAGTTCCACGATCGCCTCGCGGGCGTTCCCGAGCGCGCTGTCCACGAGTGTGCGGGCGCGGTCCACGTCCATCGGACGCTCGACGTCCTCCGCCTCCAGCTTCTCCTTGGCCATGCTGAGGTTCATCGCGAGTGCGACGAGCCGGGCCTGCGCGCCGTCGTGCAAGTCGCGTTCGATTCGGCGCAGCGTCGCGGCCGAGTCGTCGACGGCGATCGCCCGGGTCTCCTCCAGATCGGCCACCCGCTGCGCGGATTTGGTCGGCCCGAGCAGGGCCGGGATGAGCAGCCGGTCGAGGTATACGACGGCGCGTACGGCCCAGGGCGCGAGCAGGACGAGCAGGACTCCGGACGCGGACGCCACCAGTTTGAGCGGCCAGGTGTCGAAGTACACGTCGCCGATCTGCATCCCCGAGTGGCGCACGACGCCGTGCGAATCGGTGACGGTCGGGTCGAACACGGCCACGAGCAGCGGATAGACCACCATGATCAGCCCGTAGCTCCAGAACGCGCCGGTCACGATGGCCATGACGACGCCCAGCGGGAACTTGATCACGTGGTACGCGATCGCCCGCCAGCCCTCGGCGTTGCCCAGCGAGGAGCCCAGCAGTCCGAGCGGGCCGCGCTTGGGCCGAAACTTGCGCAGCGGCGGCGTCTCGACCCCGAGCATGGCGCGCGCCAACCCCCGATGCACCCCGCCCCACGCCCGCGCGCCCATCACGGTCAGGCCCAGGATCGGCAGACCGATCAGCGTGATGGTCAGCGCGATGCCGAAGGCCGTGAACACGAAGGTCACGCCGAAGCCGATCACCGCGAGCGGGAGGGTGAGGATCGCGTAGCCGGTCTCGGCCCACGTTCGTCTCGTGAACGGGGCCTTCAGGAAGGGATGCATGGGGGACGTCCTCGGGGCAATTCGGGCGCGGCGGTGGAATGGTCACGACGGTGGAGCGTCACGGCGGTTGAGCCGTACCGGCGGATTCGTCACGGTCCGGTCGAGACCGTATCGGTGGAGTGTGTTCATGCTCCACGCGGCGGGGGTGTGCGGGCGAGGGTGACACCCCCCGACCTCACGGTTCGGCTAGCCCCACCTTTCCGCCACCCCTCCCCGGCCTTCCCCGGCCTTCCGCCGCCCTTCCGCCACCTTCCCCGACTCCCCCGACTTCCCCGGCTTTCCCGACTTTCCCGGCTTTCCCGGCTTCCCGGCTTCCCGGCTTCCCGCCGCCTTTCCGCCACCTCTCCCCCACCTCGCCCGCCTCCCCGGCTATTCCGCCACATCTCCCCCGTCCCTCCCCCGACGTGAAGAGGCACGACGCGTCCTGCCCGCCGCCCGATCCCGGGAGGCATCACCGCGTCTGCCGCGCGGCCCCCACACGCATCGCGGCCGCCACCGCGTCGGCCAGTTGCTCGGTCTCCTCGGCGGTGAGGGTGGCCACGGTGATCCGCAGTCCGGGCGGCGAGCCGATCCGGTAGCGCGCACCGGGCGCGACCGCCCAGCCGCGCGCGAGCAGGGAGGCGACGGCGGTGGTCTCGTCCGGAGCCGGGACCCATACGTTGATGCCGGTCCGGCCGGTCGCGGCGACACCGCGTGCGCGCAGGGCGTCGATGAGTCGGGTACGGCGGAGCCGGTAGGTCTCGCGCGCGACGTGGATGCGCTCGGCCACATCCGGGTCGGTCCACGCGTGGGCGACCGCGAATTGCAGGATGTGGCTGACCCAGCCGGGGCCCAGCCGTTGTCGGCCGCCGATCCGGTCGATGGTCACCGCGTCGCCGGTTGCCACCGCGCAGCGCAGGTCCGGTCCGTACGCCTTGGCGGCCGAGCGGATGTGCGCCCAGTGGGTGGTGACGCCGGTGAGGGTGTGCAGGTCCAGGCCGGAGATGTCGTTGCCGTGGTCGTCCTCCAGGAGCACCACGTGCGGGTGGGCGGCCAGGATCGGGCGCAGCGCGGCGGCCCGTACCGCCGACACCGAGGCGCCGGTGGGGTTCTGCGCGCGGGTGGTCACCACGAACGCGCGAGCGCCGGCCCGCAGCGCGACCTCGGTCGCGGCCGGGTCGGGGCCCTCGTCGTCGACCGGGATCGGCTGCGGGGTCAGGTTCAGCGCGGCGAGCAGGTCGAGCAGGTTGGCCCAGGTCGGGTCCTCGACCGCGACGAGGTCGCCGGGGCGCAGGTGCGCGACGAGCGCGCGTTCCAGGCCGTCCAGCGCACCGGAGGTCGCGGCCAGGTGCGCGGCGTCGACGCCGCCCGCGCGCAGCACCGTGCGCGCGGCGTCGGCGAACGGTTCATACAGGGCGCCGTGCTGGTAGAGCGTGCGCCATTCGGCCGGGTTCGGGAACGCCGGCGACGGCAGCAGGTCGGGATCGGGCTCGCCGGTGGACAGGTCGCGGGTGCCGGGCGGCATGGACGGGCCCAGGTCGTTGCGCCGAGTGGTGGCCGGTCGGGCCCGGATCCGAGTACCGGCCCGGCCGTGCGTCTCCACGATGCCGCGTTCGCGCAGGGTGCGGTACGCGGCGGCGACGGTGTTGGCGTTGACGCCCAGCTCGGCCGCGAGCGCGCGCACGGGCGGCAGCGCGTCACCGGGGGCGAGTTCGCGGGCGTGCAGGTCGCGCTCGACGGATGCGGCGATGTCGGCGGCGGTGCGACCGGTGGTGGCCATGTCTCTCCTGCGTCCGGGCACGTTCGGTGCCTGCTGCCCGGCGGGGTCGGTGGTCGGGGCGTCGGGGGTGGGGGCGTCGGGGGTGGGGGCGTCGGGGGTGGGGGCGTCGGGGGTGGGGGTGGGGGTGGGGGTGGGCCTGTCGGTGATCGGTGGTCGGGGCTTCGGGCGGCAGGTCGGTCGGACGGCGGGTCGGCGACAGGTCGTCGGATTATGCCGTTGACAGCCTCCCCGACCTCGCCTCTATCGTACTACTCCAATGAGTTCTTTGAACTAGTACAAAGGATCTTCGCGATGACCGAGTACCCCGCCACCGCCGCCACCACCCCGTATCGGCACCGCGACCGCATGCACTACGACGTCGAAGCCGTGCACGCGATCCTGGACGCCGGCTTCCTGGCCCACGTCTCGTTCACCCTCGGCGGTCGCCCCCTGCTCATCCCGCTGGCGTTCGGCCGCGACGGCGAACGCCTGTACCTGCACACCTCCAGCGGCGGGCAACTCGCGCTGGCCGCACGGGCGAGCGGCGCCGAGGGCCTGCCGGTGGCGGTCTCGGTCACCCACGTGGACTCCGTGGTGCTCTCCCGCTCGGCGATGCACCACTCGATGGACTACCGCTGCGTGATCGCGCACGGACCGCTGACCTACGTCGCCGACCCGGACGAGCAACTGCACGCCTACCGGGTGATCATCGACCACCTGGTCCCGGGCCGCGCCGACGATGTGCGGCAGCCATCCCCGAAGGAGAACGCCCAGACGGCGGTGCTCCGCCTGGAGTTGGACCAGGTCGCCGCGAAGATCCGCGACCACGGCCTGGCCGAGGACCCCGACGACCTCGACCTGCCGACCTACGCCGGCGTGGTACCCCTGACCACCACGCGCGGCCCGATCCGCCCGGACCGAGACCAGGAGATCCCGGCCTACCTCGCCAAGTGGCTCGACGCGTCCTGAGCCGCCCCGGTGTGCCCGGCCGGCACCGCGCCCGAGGGGTGGTGCAACTCGGTTGTCCTGGTGGGTCAGTCGTGTTCGACGCGGGCCGCCAACCGACAGACCGCCGCGACTGCTACCACGAACACGCCCGCCACGATGGCGAGTTGGGTGGTCGGGAGGTCCACGCTGTCGTTCCTGGCGGCGTCGGTGACCACCTCGAGGACGCGCGCCGCCGGGCTGCCCGGGATGATCAGGGCCGCCAGGGTGGCCAGCGCGGCGAGCGGAACGGCGTACGCCGGGCGGCGTAGCAGCGGGCGGTTGGTCAGCGCGCCGATCGCCACACCGGCCAGGATGGTGACGAGTTGGGCCACCGCTCCCGCGGCGATCGCCTCGCCGCGATCGACGCCGTGCGTCGCGTGGTCGGCGATGCGATCGGTGGAGGCGGCCAGCGCGCCGGTGCACAGCGCGGCGAGCACGCCCGACAGGACCAGCGCGACCAGCAGCGCCGCCAGATGCGAGCGGCCGGGTCCGACCGCCGCCGCAGCGGTCTGCCGGGCCGCGGCGGGCTCGACCGTGACCGACACCCGGGTGAGCCACACCGCGATCGGCATGATCGCCGCAGCCGCCCAAGCGAACGACCCGAGCAGCGGATCGCCGCCGGCCGCGCCGATGGCCATCACGGCGGCGTAGACCAGCACCGGCGGCACCCACCGGTAGGAGCGCAGCACCAGAGCCGCCTGATAACGCACCACGGCGGAGATCACGCGCCGTCTCCTTCCCGGCGTACCGAGCGCACGCCGACCCCGGGCACGGTGGTGAGCAGATGGCGCAGCAGCGCGTCGGAATGCGCCGTGGTGGTGTGCAGCCGCAGGACGCCCGGTCGGGTCTCCTCGCGGTCGGGATCCCCCGGGAGGCGGTCGAGTTCGGGGCGGTGGCCGCTGTCGATGTCGATCACCACGCGGATCGCGTTCACGGCGGAGATCGCCGGGGTGACCGCGCCCGCCTCGACCCGATAGGTGTCGGTCACCTCGTCGGCCAACCGGCGCGGATCGTGGTCCACGAAGACCACCGTGGCACCGGCCTCGACCCGTTCGACGACACAACCGTCCAGGACGTCCCGCGAGCGGCCGTCCAGTCCGGTCCACGCCTCGTCCAGTACGAGCAGGTCGGGTTCGGCCATGAACGCCTGTGCCACGGCCACCTTTTGGCACGTGCCCTTGGACAGTCCGCGCAGCGGTGCGCGGGTCTTGTCCGCGAAGTCCAGGCGTTCGGCCCACTCCTGGGCGCGCCGCCTGCTCTCCCGGCCGGTGAGGCCGTGCAGCCTGCCCAGGTGGGTGAGGTAGCGCAGGGCGGTGAGCGGGAGTTCGGGCGGGAATCGTTCGGGGACGTAGGCGGCCGAGCCACGTTCGGTCACGCTGCCGGTGGTCGGTTCGCACACCCCCGCGAGGACCCGGAGCAGGGTGGACTTGCCGCTGCCGTTGGCGCCTTCCACCCGGACCAGGCCGCCGCGCGGCAGGTGCAGGTCCACCGCGCGCAGCACCCATGGCCCGCGCAGGGCGTATCGCTTGCCGACACCCGTCAGGTGCACCGCCGTCCCCCTTCACCGGAGCCTCGGCAGCAGACCTTACGGCAGGACGAGATCGCGCACACGGCACCGGTGACCGGCGTCGGGTACGAACTGCCTTGCCGCAGGCGGCGTTCGGGCCGGGCGGCCGGTCGGCTGGTCGGCTGGTCGAATCGGGCGCGGGTGGCTCGTGGCGGACGGCGGACGGCGGACGGCGGACGGCGGAGGATGGGCACAGGCCCGGCATGGGCGAGGCTTCGGATACGCGCACTGCTCCGGGCACGCGCAAGGGCCCGCCGCCGAGGCGACGGGCCCTGCGTACGTGCTCGTGGTGCGGTTGCGCGGATCTACATGGCGGTCTTGGACGCCTTGGGCGCGGCGGCCTTCAGGTCGGCCGCAGCCGGGTTCGGCACCGGGTCGGGGAGCTTTTGGCAGACCGCGTCGGCCGGGCCGTGGCCCCTGCCCTTCGGGGTCTTGCCGGTGACCAGGTACTCGTTCAGGTAGTCGTCCAGGCAACTGCTGCCGCTGAGCGAGATGCCGTGGTTGCGGCCGCCCTGCTCGACCACCAGGGCCGAGTCGCGCAGCAGCCGGTGCATCGTGACGCCACCCTGGTACGGGGTCGCGGCGTCGTTGGTCGCCTGGAACAGCAGCGTCTTGGGCAGCTTGTCGTTGGCGACGTTCACCGGCTTGAGGCCGGATGTCGGCCAGAACGCGCAAGCCGCGTTGAACCAGACGTTGTTCCAGGTCAGGAACGGCGCCTTGGCGTAGGTCTTGACCGCGTCCCGGTGCCAGGTCGCCCAGTCCTTGGGCCAGGACGCGTCCCGGCACTGGGTGGCCAGGTAGCCGCTGTTGACGTTGTCGTTGGCCGGGCTCGGCGCCGCCAGGTCCTCGTACGCCGTGCGCAGCGGACCCGTGACGTTGTCGACCACGTAACCCGAGAAGCCCTCGGCCAGTTCGGCCCAGGTCGAGTCGTTGTAGCCGCCCTGCGCGAACGCGTCCTCGAGCTCCGAGCCGCCGACGACGCCCTCGGCCGGGTTCTTGCTCAGCTTCTCGCGCATCGCGTACCAGGCGCTCTCCACCTTGGCGGGGTCGGTGCCCAGGCGGTAGTTCGCGTCGTACTTGGCGACCCAGCCGAAGAACGCCTTCAGGTTGCTGTTGAAGGCGACGTCCTGGCTGAGCTGGCTGCCGTACCAGATGCTGTCCTTGCTCGGGTCGACGATGCTGTCCAGCACCAGTCGCTTGACCCGGTTCGGGAACAGCTTGGCGTAGACCGAGCCGAGGTAAGTGCCGTACGAGTAGCCGAAGTAGCTGATCTGCTTGGCCCCGAGGGCGGCGCGGATGGAGTCCATGTCCGCCGCCGAAGCCGGCGTGTTCATGTGCTTGAGGAAGTCGCCGTACTTGGCGCCGCACGCCTGGGCGTAGTCGTACACCCGCTTGATGTTGGTCAGTTCGTCCCCGAAGTTGTCCGGGACGGTGTCCGGGCGGACCGGGTTGTTGAAGCCCGGTACGCAGTCCAGGTGCGGTTCGCTGGCGCCGGAGCCGCGCGGGTCGAAGCCGATCACGTCGAACTGCGCGGCCACCTCGGGGCGCAGGTTCTTCGCGACGTAGCCGGCCAGACCTCGGCCGGGGGCACCGGGGCCGCCGGGGTTGACCAGGAGTGGGCCGAGCGACTTCGCGGCGGTGTGCGGAATCCGCGACACCGCGATGGTGATCTGTCGGCCGCCGGGGTTGCTGTGGTCCATCGGGACCTGGAGTGAACCGCATTCCAGCTTCGGATAGTTCGAGCTGCCGCAGTTCTTCCAGGCAATGGGGGTGGATGCGGACTCGGCCGAAGTTGCGGGCGAGTCGTCCGCCAAAGCCGGTGGGGCGAGGGTCAGAAGCCCGCCCACCAACGTCGTGGCGGCTGCGAACGCGACGAGAGTGTGTCTCTTCACGTGGGTGTTCCTCCATGTGACGGAGCTGTCACGAGTGACATCGACGCCGGAGATGCTGCCGTGCCGACGACGGGTGCGACGAGGGGGCGGTCGGGTCGGAGTATGAATCCTTGCCAAGCGGAGTGGTAACCATTACCCAAATTTTGGGTTTGCCACATGCAAAGCCCGTTCCATCGCTTTTGCACCCACTCGAACCGGAAACCGGATGATCGCACTCCGCAGCCAACGCGCGTAGCTGACGGCGCCCCAGCCCAACACGCAACGCGGCGCGCGGCGCGGCACGGCGCGGTGCGGTGCGGTGCGGTGCGGCACGGTGCGGTGCGGTGCGGTGCGGTGCGGTGCGGCACGATGCGCGGGTGGGAATACGGGGGTGAGATGCGGCGGCAGCGCGGCGACGACGTGACGGCAGCACCGCAGCGGCACGGCGGAGGCCCGACCGTGGCGAGGCGGTCGGGCGCCCAGGCCGGCCCGGGAGGAGGCGGCCGTGACACGGCGACGACCCGTCCGTGGCGTGAAGGCGGCGCGACATCGACGTGCCTCTCGGCACCTTGGCGGCCGGCAGAAGGCGGCAATCTGCGCAAGGCCGGCGCGAGGCCGCAAGGCCGGATCGGGCCCTGCGCGGGCCCGATCCGTTGTGTTGCTCAGCCCAGGTAGGGCGGGGTCTGGCCCCAGTCCCAACGCGGCATCGGGGTGTTCGGCAGCGGCGGCGGGTTGGGGCCGGAGTAGATGATCGCCATCCGGGTGCCCCACTCCAGGTAGTACGCGAGCACGCCACGGAACTCCGGGTCGGCGGGCAGGCCCACGTCGTCGGCCGTCTCCAGCAGCAGCGCGACCCATCGGCGCCGCTGCGTCTCGGTGATCCCCCGGCCGAGGTGCTTCGAGGCCATGTGCCGATGCCCGCCCAACTCGGTGCTGTAGCGGGACGGCCCGCCGAACACCTCACCCAGCCAGGACGCCACGTGCTCGGCGTGGTGCGAGTCCATCTCCGCGAACACCGGGGCGAGGATCTCGTCCTTGGCCACCCGCTCGTAGAACGTGCCGAAGAGCCGCTCGAACGCGGGCGCCCCGCCGGCCCACTCGTACAGCGACGGAGTCGAACCGCCCTTACCCACCACGTCGGTCACCGCGTAGTGCCGCATCTCCTCGATCGCGATGACGTACGGGCGGATCGCGGCGAAGAACGCGCCGAAGTGCTCACCCTTGCGGAAGCCGTTCAGGTGCGCGTCCGTCGAGGTCCAGCGAATGCGCAGGATGTACGCGGACGGCTCCTCCTGACAACGGCTCAACTCGTAGTCCACACACTCCGGCGCCGCCGCGAGCGACTCGGCCGCACGGGCGTACGCGGCCTCGAACTCGGTGCCGTCCGCTTCGGCAATCGTGTAGCGGATGTATTCGACGATCATGAACGGTCCCCCATGCAAGACGCTGGTTCGATCGCGTCAACCATAGGCATGATCGCCCGCCCGGCGATCATCGACGCAAGCCGATTTCGCCAACCGCGTAAGCCAATCCCCTCCCCCAACCCGACACACGACCGAAGCCCCGATGGAGGAGTGCCCGGGCCGGGCGGCGGGGGTCTGCTCACCCAGCCCAACGCAACCGAATCCCCTGACGGGGGAAGCCCAACCGGGTGGGGCGGGGCTCGGGGCGGGCACCGGCCCGAGCGGGGGGCGAAGGCCCGGGGCGGGGGGCGAAAGCCCGGGCCGGGGGCAGGAGCCCACCCGAGCGGACGGCACGGGTTCAGCCGAGCGAGTACGGGGGTCCGGCCGACCGGGCGCGGGAGCCCGGCCAAGCGGGGCAGGAGCCCGCCCCCGTCGGTGCAAGTGCCCGGCCGAGTACGGGAGTCCGTCTGAACCAAGCACGGGAGCCCGGCTGAATGGGAGGAGGCAAGAACCAGCCGAACCGACCGCAGGATCCTGCCCGAATAGCTGCAACAGCCCCAGCCGACCGAACACGGGCCCGGTCAAACGGGCGGCAAGAACCCATCCAAGCTGGAAGACAAGAACCCGCCCGCCCCACCAACCACAGGACCCACTCGAACAGGTACGAGAGCCCGGCCGACCGAACACGAAAGTCAGGCCGGGCGGGCGCGGGAGCCCGAGCCGGAGGCAAGAACCCGCCCCACCGAGGCAAGCAAGAGCCGGCCTGGGCGGGAGCAAGAGGCCGGCCACACGGCTGCGGGGACCCGGCCGCGTGGGAGCAGGGGCCCGACCACACGAATGCAAGAACTGGGCCGAACTGGAAGCAAGAACCAGCCCAGCCAAGAGCAGGAGCCTGCACACGTCGGTGCAAAGCCCGACCACGCGAATGCGGGAGTCCGGCCGAGCGGGAGCAGGAGCCCGGTCGACCAGGAGGCCAAAGCCCGGCCAAGCCGGGGGAAGAATTCGCCCCACCGAGAACAAGAGCCGCTCCAGCCGGTCCAAAAGCCCAGCCGACCCGGTGCGGGAGCCCGGCCAAACAGGCGCCGGAGTCCGGCCGGCCGGGGCGCGGGAGCCCGGCCAAGATGGCGCAGGAGTCCGGCCGACCGGGCGCGGGAGTCCGAAGCGGGTACCAAGACCCGCTGACCTGAGGGCAAGAGCCTGCCCCCGCGAGAGCAGGAGCCCGGCCGACCACGTGGCACAAGCCCGGCCGAACCGGGGGCGACGCTCCACCGAGAACAAGAGCCCGCCCGAACGGGATCACGAGCCCGACCGTGCGAGTACAGAAGTCCGGCCGAACGGACGCGGAAGCCCAGCCAAGCCGGGGCAAGAACCCCGCCGGGCCAAGGGCAGGAACCTGCCCGCGTCGCTGCACGACCCCGACCGGCCGGGTGTGCGAGTCGGGCTGAACACTCGGTCGAGCGTGGGATTCCGGCCGAACACCCAGTCCGGCGTGAAAGTCCGGCCAAGCACTCGGTCCGGCGCAGGACTCCGGCCGAACACCCCGTCGGGCAAGCGGCATCCAGCCCGCGTCGCGGCCGGTGTGTTTCCTGGCGCCCTCGCCGGCGGGCCGCGCTGCTTTCGCCGCGTGCGCGGTCGGCGAGGCTTCAGTCCGTCGCGCTCGGCCCGACGTCGAGCACCACCTTGCCCGCGACGCGTCGGCCCGCGAGGGCCTCGAAGGCTCGCGCCACCCGCTCCCACGGCTCGCGCAGGCCGACCTCGACCACGAGTTCCCCGGCGGCCACCAGTGCGACCAGCGTGGCGAGATCGGCTCCCGGACTGCTCGCGTCGCCGAACGAACTCAGCGTCCGGGTCGCTCCGAGCGCGAACGTCGAATACGGCGGGAACACCGCAGGCTCCCCCGAGGCCCAACCGATGCTTCGGATACCACCTCCGGGCGCCAACAGCCCCCACGCGGCGACCAGTTGCGGCCCACCGACGTTGTCGAGCACCAGGTCCAACGGCTCGTCGATCCCCTCAAGGCCGGTGACGATCTCGGCCGCGCCGAGGTCGACCAGGCCGGCGGCACGCTCCGGCGCGCCGACGGAGGCGATCACGTACGCGCCTGCCCGCGCGGCGAGTTGCACCGCCATGCGCCCGACACCACCCGACGCACCGGTGATCAGGACACGTCGACCCGCCACCGGACCGCTTTCCCGCAGTACCCGCAACGCCGTGACGCCGGCCACGGGCAGTGCCGCGGCGGTCTCCGAGGCCACCGAGTCGGGGAGTTCCGCCAAGGCGTCGACGTCGACCGCCACCCGCCGCGCCCAAGCACCCGGCGTACACGCCACGACCCGACTGCCCACTGCGGGCCCGCCGCCGTCCGCCGCCGCCCGCACCACCACGCCCGCCGCGTCGAAGCCGAGCACCGTACCCGCCGGACGCACGTCCGTACGCAGATCGCCATGGTTGACCGACACGTGCCGCACGTCGATCAGGACCTGCCCGGGCCCCGGTTCCGGCTCGGGTATCTCCGTCACCCGGACCCCGGCCGGCGCCTCGGGATCCACGACCAGCGCACGAACAGTCATATCCGCTCCCTCAATTGATCGATCCGACGGCCGAGCCGGATGAGCCCGACGTCCCGGCGCCCCGGTCACCCGGTCACCCGGGACGCCGGGTCGCCAAGGTCGCCGGGTCGCCGGGCAGTCCGGCGATCGGTGACCGGCACCGGCCGCGCGCAGCACGCTGCTTCGCCATACGGACTGTCAGTCCGGATGGCTCTCGGGTAATATACGGACCGACAGTCCGATTGTTCAAGGAGGCCCCGTGTCGTCCCAGCCGGTCCACGAACGCGCCGATGCCACGCGCAACCGCCGTGCGATCCTGCGCGCCGTCGAGGACCTCCTGGCCGAACACGGCTTCGAGCACGTCTCGCTGGACAAAGTCGCGGCGGCGGCGGGCGTCGGCAAGGGCACGGTGTTCCGCCGCTTCGGCAACCGCACGGGCCTACTGCGCGCGCTGCTGGAGGAACGCGCCCGCCTGCTCAGCGAGGCGATCGTCACGGGCCCGCCGCCTCTGGGCCCGGAGGCTCCGGCCGACGTACGCCTGCCGGCCTTCCTCGACGCCCTCGCCGAACTCGCCGCCGGCAACATCGTCCTGCTGGCCGCCCACGAACGCGCCTGCGCCGAGGACAAGTACGCCGACCCCACCTACCTGCGCTGGCACGACCACATCACCGGCCTGCTCGCCGAATCCCATCCCGACCTGGACGTCGACTTCGTCGCCCACACCCTCCTGGGCATGTTCGACGCCGACCTGGTCCGCCACATCACCGACAACGGCGGCCCGGCCCGCCTCACCACATCGGTCCGCTCCCTCACCGCAGCCCTCCTACACCCGGCCACCCACGCCGCCCGGCCGGGTTAGGGCCGAGCCCGCCCAGCCCCGGCCCGCGTCGGCGCCCGGGCCACTCACCACGCGTCCCAATGCAGCACCTCCGAACTCGGTACTCGCGGGCCCCGCTTGAAGTCCGTTCCGATCGTGTGCGCCAGCGGAATCAGCGCCACGGGCATCACGTCGGCCGGCAGCCCGAGCAGTCGGGCGCCCTCGGGGCCGTAGAAAAGGTCGGGCGTGGTCCACGTCGTACCGAGCCCCCGGGCCCGCGCCGCAAGCATGAAGCTCCACACCGCGGGCAGCACCGAACCCCACGTCCGGGCCTGCTCCGGCACCCCGACCGCGTCCGTACGACCGGCGATGCACGGAATCACGTGCACCGGCACCTCGTGCAGGTGGTCGAACAGATAGCCCGCGCCCGCCATTACCCGCTGCATCGACCGCGGATTCGCCCACGCCCGCGCCGCATCCGCCGCCGGCACCGGCGTACCCGGCACCTCGCGCAGGCCCTTCCACACCAGGTCGGCCACGGCCTGCCGCCGCTCGGGGTCAGTGACGACGACGAAGCTCCAGCGCTGTCGGTTGCGACCATTCGGGGCCTGGAGCGCGAGTTCGACGCACTCCTCGATCAACCCCCGGTCAACCTCCCGCTCCAGATCCAGCCGAAACCGCACGGCCCTTGTGGTGCTGAGCAGTTCGTCGGGCGAGAGAGAAAGAACGGCCATGATCAAACTCCTTCGAGGGGGGAACCAACCTGCGCGGGAGAGCACTCCGCCCGCGAGTTGGCCACAGATGGTTCGGAGACGGACGAGTCGGGCGCAGATGCGCTGCGCGCAGACGAGTTGGGCGCAGATAAGTCGGACGCAGACGAGTTGGGCGCAGATGAGTCGGATCTAGATGCTTTGCACCCAGACGATTGGAACGTAGATACGTTAGTTACAGATGATTTGAGGTAAGACGAGTCGAATGCGGATGCCTTCAGCGCAGATATGCCGGACACAGATGCTTTGCAACCAGATGATTCGGGCGCAGACGAGTTGCGCCAAGACGAGTTGGACGCGGACGCATTGAGCGCAGACGAACTGAACGCCGAAGAGCTGGGCGCAAATGCGCTGCACCCAGGCGAGTTGGATGCACACGAGTCGGCGCAGATGCGCTGCGCGCAGACCAGTTGAGCGCAGACGGGTCCGACACAGACGCTTTACACCCAGACGCTTTGCGCCCAGACGATTCGGGCGCGGACGATTCGGGCGCAGACGAGTTGCGCTAGATGCGTTGCGCCCAGATGCGTTGCGCTAAGACGAGTTGAGTACAGACGGGTTGGATGCAGATGAGTTGGACACAGAATGATTCCATACAGATGATCTTGGCACAGATGATTGATGGAAAACGTATGCCTACAGATCGTCTTGCGTCAAACAATCTTTCGGCATGCGATAGCCTTGCGGCATGAAGAAGGCCGCTGCCGAGCACACCACCCAGGCCAAACCCCACTACTTCGCGCGGCTCGCCGAGGAGCGTGTGGACATCGCGTTGTGCCGCGCCGCCGCCGCGATGGCTCGCGCGGCCGACACGCACGCCGCGGGCCAAGAGGTGGGCGTAGGTCAGCACCTGGTCCTGAAGATGCTCGACGCCGTCGGGCCTAGTGCTCAGCAGGCGTTGGCCGAGGAACTGCGCATCGACCGCAGCGTCATGGTCGGCATCGTCGACTCGCTGCAAAAGGCCGGCCTGGTCCGCCGTGACCGCGACCCGGTCGACCGCCGCGCGTACGCCGTCACGATCACGGCCGCCGGCACCCGCGTACTCACCGACGCGGAGCGCGACATCCCCGACTTCCTCGACAGCAGCTTCTCCGCGCTGACCGCCGCCGAGCGCCGGCAACTGACCACCCTCCTCGGCAAACTCCTCGCGAAGTAGGACAACAAGTACCGGGAGGACCGGAAGGACCGGAAGGACCGGGAGGACCGGAAGGACCGGAAGGACCGGAAGGACCGGAAGGACCGGAAGGACCGGAAGGACCCGGAAGAGCCGGAAGAATCGGAAGGACGCCGATGGTCGGCAGGTTGCAGTGCGTCGTGTTGGACTGCCCGGACGTCCACGAACTCGCCCGGTTCTACGCGGCGCTGCTCGGTGGCGCCGTCGATCGACCCGATCCGCGGTGGGCGGTCGGCGCCGACTTCGCGACCGTTCATACCGAGGCCGGGCTCGTGTTGGCGTTTCAGCGCGTCGCCGACTACCGGCCGCCGCGGTGGCCCGACGCCGCGCATCCGCAGCAGTTCCACCTCGACGTGGACGTCCCGAACCTCGACGACGCGCACGAGCAGGTCCTCGGACTCGGCGCCGTGTTGCTCCGCATCGACCCTCGTGGCTGGCGGGTGTACGCCGATCCGGCGGGCCACTCCTTCTGTCTCCTCGGCCGATGACGACGAACCGCGCCGAGGACGAAGTGGGCACCGAGGCCGCCCTCGCGCCGCTCACTTCCGCCGACCTGCCCGACCTGCACGACTTCCTGGTCCGGGCCGACCTCACCCTCAGCGGCCTCGACGCGCCCACCGTGCGCCTGTGGTTGCTCCGGGACGCCGCCGGCATCGTGCGCGGCAGTACCGGGTTCGAGTTGTCCGCCGCCGGCGATCACGCGTTGATCCGCAGCGTCGCGGTGGATCAGGCCGCTCGGGGGCAGGGCCTGGGTCTCGATCTGGCCCGCTACGCGCTCGACCGGGTCGCCGTCGCGGGCGCTCGTCGGGCCTGGTTGTTCAGTCGTCGATCCGGGCCGTTCTGGCGGAAGTTGGGCTTCGAGCCGGCCGATAGAACCCGACTCGCGACCGTGCTGGCCGAGACCCACCAGGTCTGCCTGTTTCGCACCACCGGGCAACTCGACCGCGAGGTGGCCTGGTCCCGCGCGTTGAGCCTGGGGCATGCGCCCGCGCGCTGACGCCAAGCACACCCGAGCCCGCCCCCGAGCCCGCCCCCGATCCCGCCGGGCGCGACGCGGCGGGATAACGCGCTCGACCGGGCCGCCGGCGCCGGCACTCGTCGGGCCTGGCTGCTCAGTCGCCGACCGCGACCGTTGTGGCCGAAGTTGGGCTTCGAGCCCGCCACCCGAGCCCGCCACCCGAGCCCGACCCGCGACCGTACCGGCCGAGACCCATCGGGTCTGCCCGACCCATCAGGTCTGCCTGTTTCGCACCACCGGGCAACTCGACCGCGAGGTGGCCTGGTCCCGTGCGTTGGGCCCGGGGGTGTACCCCCACGCGCGATGACGCCAAGCACACCCGAGCCCGTCCCCCGATCCCGCCGGGCGCGACGCGGCGGGATCGGGAAGGACGGGCCCTGGCCCGGCCCGATGGATCGGGCCGACTGCGGGACGCGGGCGAATCGGACGTGCGCCCCGCAGAGTCACTCGGACATTTGATCACCCAGGCGTCCAACCACGCGATCTGGTGACCCCTCGTCGCCTCGATCCCGTCGATCACGTGGCTACGTGCGCACCGCGTCCGGAGCCCTCATGATCCACGGGCAAAGGCTTGATTTTGCCCGTCGAACTGTCATGCGACCTCCGAGATTCCTATAGCTACGGCAAAGAATGCAATTTCCGGAAGCTCTCCATCCGCTTGGCGAGCAACGACTATCCGGATTCATCATCACAAAAAGCACCATCAACCCCCGCGCACATCCGGCCACATGCGCACGTGACCCCACCCCACCCCGCCCGACGCCACGTACCGCCACGCGGCCCCCACCCCACCCGACCGCGCACACGCCCACGCCCACCCACGGCAACAAGACCGCCCGGCCCCCGACTCACCCTCCCTCCCCGTACAGCCGGGCCAACGCCGTCACCGCCGTCCGCATCCCGACCCGCAGTTCCGCCGGTTCGAGCGCCTCCACCTCGCCGCCGAACGGCAGCAGCGCCGTGATCGCCTGCTCGACCGACTCGATCGGGACGACCACCTCCACCCAGCCGTCCGCGTCGGGCCGGGTCGCGCTCGCCCGGGCCGCGTGCACCACGGCCGGTTCCAGCAGGTGGGTCAGCCGGTCCATCGCGATCGGCGACATCCGTACGGTCGCCGACGCGCGGAGCCGGCGGCGGTCGAACCGGTCCAGGTAGTCCTGCCAATGCGCCGCCAAGGCGAACCCGGCCGGCCGCTCGAACGATTCCGATCGCACCTCGACATCCAGGATCCGGGACACCCGGTACGTACGGATCGCCTCCCGCGCCCCGACGCCGTGCGGGCCGCCACCCTCGGCCGACTCCGCGTGTGCGGCGACCAGGTACCAGGCGCCCGCCTTGAGCACCACGCCGTACGGATCGACCACCCGCGTGGTCTCGCTCGGCTCGGCCCAGCGGAGATAGCGGATCCACAACCGCCGGCGGTTCCACACCGCGTCCGCGACCTCGGCCAGGTGCGGCGTGGGATCGGCGGCGCCGTACCAGGACGGCGCGTCGAGATGGAAGCACTCGGCGATCCACCCGGCACGATCGCGCAGTTCGGCGGGGAGCGCCGCCATCAGCTTGAGATGCGCGGCGGTCAGCACCGAGCCCAGACCCAGGTCGGCGGCGGCGGTCGGCAGGCCGGTGAGGAACAGCGACTCGGCCTCGCCGGTGGTGAGCCCGGTCAGTCGGGTGCGGAAGCCGTCGAGCAGTTCGTACCCGCCGCGATGGCCCGGATCCGCGTACAACGGCACCCCGGCCGCGCTCAGCGACTCCATGTCCCGGTAGATCGTGCGCACCGAGACCTCCAGGGTGTCGGCGATCTCCCGAGCCGTGACCCGACCCCGGGTCTGCAACAACAACAGGATGGAGACCAGCCGACTCGCCCGCATGCGCGCAGTCTGCCGAACTCCACTGACATACCGTGTCAGTGGAGTCCGCCTACGGTCCGACCATGAACGCGACCCACCCCACCGACATCGCCTCGGCCCCCACCCCCGCGCCCGGCACCGGCGCCGCCGCCACCGCCACGGACGAGGCCCTCGCCCCCCTCGACACCGACACCGACACCGACCTCGACACCGACGGAGACACCGACCTCGACGCCGACATCGACATCGACATCGACGAGTTCGTCGACCGCTACGTAGCCGTGTGGAACGAACCGGACCCGGCCGCCCGGCGAGCCGCCGTGGTGGCGCTGTGGGCACCGGACGGAGTCGAGACCATCGAGTCCGGGCGGTACGTCGGGCACGAGGCGCTGCTGGCTCGGGTCACCGAGGCGTACGAGCAGTTGGTCGCCGAGGGCGGGTTCGTCTTCCGCTCCGCCGAGGACGCGGTCGGCCACAACGGCACGATCACCTTCACGACGTACATGCTCCCGGCGGCCGGCGGTGATGTCGCGTGGACCGGGCGCATGGTGGTCCGACTCGGCCCGGACGGCCGGATCCGGCACGACCGGCAGTTCACCGTGCCGACCGATCCGACGCCCGGCACCGGCGCCGTGGTCGCGGAGTTCGTCCGCCGGGTGGGCTCGGGCGATCCGGACCGAATCGCCGAACTGTTCGCCGACCGGGTGGACTGGCTGCTCGACTGGCCGGCCGAGGGCCACCCGGCGACGCCGTGGATCCGGTCGCGCTCGACCCGGGCCGACGTCGCCGCGCACTTTCGCGAACTGGCCGCCGCGCACACCGACGACCACGACGCGGACGCCGACGCGGACGCCGGCGGCCCCACCGCCGGGCCCGACCTGCGGATCCTGCTCGACGGGCCCGAGGCGGTCCTGCTCACCGAGATCCGCCGCACCGCCGCGCCCACCGGAACGGCCTACCGGGCCATGTGCGCGGTCCACGTCACCGTCGAAGCGGGCCTGATCAACCGCTATCACGTATACGAGGACAGCCTCACCGTGGCCCGCGCCCACACCACCGGCAACCGACCGACCGACGCCCCGACGCCGATGCCCTGACGCCCTGACGCTCTGACCCCCTGACAACCCGCACGGTCGGCGGCACTCACACCGCGCCCTCCCCCGCGACGCCCGACGCCCGACCCCCGGCACGCGCCGTCCGCCACGCACCACCCCGCCACGCGCCGTCCCGCCACGCACCCCGCCGCCCGACCGGCCGGGATCCCCGTACAGGACCCAACCCTTGAGCCGGACCCTGGCCCTCCAGCATCTCCCCCAACAACGCCGTGGCCCGTGACCAGGCATCCGCCGCAGCCGCCGGACGGTACGTGTCGCGCTCCGGGCAGCAGAAGCCGTGCGGCGTGTCCGGGTACACCACGAACTCGTGCCGCACGCCCGACTCGGCCAGCCGGCTCGCGATCGACTCCCGCTGGTCGGCCGTGTACAGGTGGTCGTCCGCGCCGATCAGCACCAGTACCGAGGTGTCGTGCCGGGCCGTCAGCGGAGTCAGCTCCACCGTCGGCTCCGGGCGCCCCAACGCGATCTCGCCGCCGGTCAGCCAACCCGGATAGAACACGACCAGCGCCGCCAACGGCACCTGCGTCGCCGCGTAGTAGGCGATGTGCCCACCCGCGCTCAGCCCCAGCATCGCGGTCGGCACGGCGTCGCCGAACCGTCGGCCCAACTCCGCGATGGCCGCGGTGACATCGTCACGCACGCCGTCTCGGGTCAACCCGCCGACCAGTTCGAGCCCCCGAGCCCGACCGTCGGGGTCGGCGGGCAACTCGATCCGGTGGCCCGCCCGATGGTAGAAGTCCGGTACCAGGGCTCGAAAGCCGAGTCCCGCGAGCGTGTCGGCGACACCCCGCACATAGCCGGTGACGCCGAACATCTCGAACCCCACGAGCACGTTCGGACGCGGTCCGGGTGCGCTCGGCCGGGCCAGGTACCCCGACATCGGCGCCGCCGCGTCGGGTACGTCGATCTCGATCCACTCGGTGACGATTTTGCTCATGCCGGCGACCGTAGATCCGTTCCACTCCGGCATCCATGCGTCGTCTTTACTGGTAACACCGGTACCAGGATCCATCCGCCCCGGGACCCATACCGAACCGACCCGACGTCGAGCCCACCCCCGAAGCGGCATCGACCCCAACCCGCCACCGCCACCAACCCCGACCCTGCCCCGACCCCGACCGAAGCTTTATCAAGGAACCCCCCAGGATGCCCGCGACGCCGGACCGCCACCCCGCTCCAGAGCACCCCGCGCCCAATCGCCGCGCTCCCGACCGCCCCACCCGCGAGTTCGCCGACTTCCTGCGCTCGCGCCGCGCTCGGCTGCGACCGGCCGACGTCGGTCTGCCGCCGGGTACCCGCCGCCGCACCGGCGGCCTGCGCCGTGAGGAGGTCGCGGGCCTCGCGGCGATCTCGACCACGTACTACACGTTCCTCGAACAGGGCCGCGACGTACATCCCTCCCGCCAGGTCCTGGACGCGCTCGGCGCCGCGCTGCGGCTGGACCCGGCCGAGCACGCCCACCTGATCCGGCTCGCCCACGGCGTACCAGCGACCGCCCGCGCCGACGGCCCCGACGGGCTCGAAGAGGTTCTCGACCCCGCGGTGGCGGCGCTGGTCGACCGCCTCGACCCGCATCCGACCTACGTCACCGGCCGCCGCTTCGACGTGCTCGCCGCCAACGGCGCGGCCCGCGTCCTGTGGGCCGACTGGCCGCGCCTGCCGCCCGAGGAACGCAACATCGTGTGGTGGACCCTGGTCGCCCCCGAAGCCCGCACCCGCCTCGTCGACTGGGAGAGCGAGGCCGCCGGCGCCCTGGCCCGCTTCCGGACCGCCGCCGACCGCCGTCCGGGTGATCCGGCCTTCGCGGACCTGATCCGTCGCCTGCGCGCCGCCGGTCCGGAGGCGGACGCGTGGTGGTCCCGACACGACGTGCGCGACCTGTCCTCCGGCCGAAAGCGCCTGTACCACCCGAGGTTGGGCCGCCTCGACCTGACCCACGTGGTCCTGCGGGTCGCCGACGACCCGGAGCAGAAACTCGTCACCTTCACCGCCGACCCACAGCACCAGGCCCGGATCACCGAGCTCGTCCACGAGACCGAACTCGTCCGCGAGGCCGAGCGCGTCCGCGAGACCGAGCGCAGAGCGCAGAACGCCGACGACACGCGCTGACCGAGCCGACAGTCGGCACCGGCACCGGCACCGGCCTCGTCACTCACGTGGGTGACAAGGCCCGCCACTCGTCACCCACGTAGGTGACAAGCCCCGCCCCCGACCCGCCCAATCAGCACCGCCCCACCGCGCACGCCCACCCCCTACGCCCCGAACACCCGCTCACCCCCCACGAACGTCTCCACCACCCGCGTAGCCCCGATCTCACTCTCCGGCGCCGCGAACGGATCGCGGTCGAGCACCACCAGGTCCGCGTGGTTGCCCACCACGATGCTTCCGGTGTCGTCCAGGTGGTTCACGTACGCGCTGCCCGCCGTGTACGCCGCCAGCGCCGTGTGCAGGTCGAGCCGCTGCTCCGGGAAGAACGCCGGCGAATCCGACCCGTGGATCCGCCGGTTCACCGCGACGTGGATGCCCTGGATCGGATCCGGGCTGGACACCGGCCAGTCGCTGCCCGCGACCAACGTCGCACCGCTGCGCGCCAGTTCGCCGAACGGGTACTGCCATGCGGCCCGCTCCGCGCCCAGGAAGGGGATGGTCAGCGTGTCCATCTGCGGCTCGTGCGCGGCCCACAGCGCCTGCATGTTCGCACTCGCGCCGAGTTCGCGGAAGCGGCCGATGTCCGCCGGGTGCACCACCTGGAGGTGGGCCAGGTGCGGCCGGGTGTCCTTCCACCCGTTCGCCGCGCGCATCGCGGCCACCGCGTCCAGCGCCTCGCGGACCGCACGGTCGCCCAGCGCGTGGAAGTGCACCTGGAAGTCGTGCGCGTCCAGCGCCGTGACGTACCGGCGCAGCGCCTGCGGCTCGATGAAGCTGATCCCGCTGTTGTCGGACGCGCATCCGCACGCCGTCAGGTACGGGCTGAGCATCGCGGCGGTGAAGTTCTCCGCGACGCCGTCCTGCATGATCTTGACGGTCGTACACGACAACCGCCCCCGCGTACCCGCCTCGCGTCGGGCCAGCAGGTCCTCGATCTGCTCGATCCCGCGGTCCCGCTGCCACCACAGCGAGCCGACCACACGCGCGGTCAACTGCCCTCGGTCCGCCGCCGTCAGGTACGCGGCGCTCGCGTCGGTGATGTTGGCGTGCGCGCCGAGCAGCGCGTCCTGCCACGCCGTGACGCCGAGCGAGTGCAACAACCGCTGGGCCCGGAGCAGGCCGGCCACCTGGTCCTCGGCGGTGAGCAAGGGAAGCAGCCGGCCGACCAGGTCCGCCGCGCCCTCCTGGAGCACACCGGTCGGCTCGCCGTCCGCGTCGCGCTCGATCCGGCCGTCGGCCGGGTCCGGGGTGTCCCGGGTGATGCCCGCCAGGCGCAGCGCCAGGCTGTTGGCCCACGCGCCGTGGTGGTCCCGGTTGGGCAGGAACACCGGTCGGTCGGAGACCAGTTCGTCCAGCATCGACCGGTGCGGCAGGCCGCCCGGGAAGGCCTCCATCGACCAGCCGCCGCCGGTGATCCACTCCGGATCCGGGTGGGCGTCGGCGTAGGCCCGCACGGCCTGCCGGTATTCGGCGAGCGTCTCGTGCTCGGACAGGTCGCACTGACCCATCTCCACGCCGCCGCCCACCGGGTGCACGTGTGCGTCCTGGAAGCCCGGGATCAGCAGCTTCCCCGCGAGGTCGACGACCTCCGTACGGGCGCCGATCAAGGCGCGCACCTCGTCGTGCCCGACCGCGACGATCCGCCCGTCGCGCACGGCCACCGAGCTCGCCCGACTGCGCGCGGCGTCGACCGTGTACACCGCGCCGCCGGTGAAGACCACGTCCGCGCCGGCGGAGACGGGAGCGGACACCGCGGTCGAAACAGCGGCGGGCACCACGGCGGAGACAGCGGCGGGCACCGCGGTCGAAACCGCCGCGGGCACCGTCGTGGAGGTGTGAACGGTGTGAACGGTGTGCTGCTCGGTGGTGCTCATGCGTTTTCCTTGGACTTGAAGGCGTCGAAGTCGGCGGCGTCGTTGTAGCGGTCCATCGGCAGTTCGATCGAGTCGCCGTCGGTGCCCCGACCGGTCTCGAAGTAGGCCGACTTGCGCACGTACTTGGCGTAGGCGGCGAACCCCAGGCCGGTGAGGATCACCACCGTCGGCACGGAGAACATGAACCAGCCGTTGTCGGGGCTGAGTTCGAAGCTGTCGCTCATGGTCAGGTAGTCGTAGGCGAGGTACGCGCCGACGCCCAGCAGCGCGCATCCGCTCACCCCGGGGATGACCACGGCGCGCACCGCCTCGCGCCGGTCGGTGCGCAGCGTCGGCCGGAACCGCACCGCGCAGGCGATCGCGGTCAGGCCGTAGTAGAACGCCACGATCAGGCCGATCGAGTTGACCGCGGCCAGGATCATGTCGTTGAGCTTGGGGATGCCGATCGCCAGTACGGCGGTGCCGGCGGCGATCGCCATGATCAGCACCGTGCCGATCGCGGGCGATCCGAAGGTCGGGTGGATCCGGGTCCACACCTTGCCGAGCGTCTGGTCGCGGCCCATCGCGAGCATGCCGCGCGCGGTGGGGATGACGCCGGACTGCAACGACGCGATCGCGGAGAAGATCAGCGCGAGCAGCGGCAGGCTCGCCCACGGGTCGGCGGCCAGGTGGGCGCCCAGGAAGGTCAGTCCCTGCGGCCCGTTCTCGGCCAGTTCCGGGGCGGTCATCACCCGTTGGAAGGCGATCGCGCCGAGCAGGAACATGCCGAGCATCACGAACAGCGCGATCAGCCCGCCTCGGGCCGAGTCCTCGGGGTTCTTCGTCTCCTCCGTGACGCTGAACGCCGCGTCCCAGCCCCAGAAGAAGAACACCGCGAGCACCAGGCCCTGGGCGAAGTCCGAGGCCGAGTCGATCTCGAACGGGTTGAACCACGAGAACGAGAACGGCTGGTCACCGGAGGCGATCGCCCAGACGCAGAAGACCAGCAGCACCGCGTACTCGAAGACGAGCAGGAAGGTCTGCAGCCGGGTGGCCTGGTGCACGCCGGTGATCGCGAGCACGGTGACCACCACCAGGACGATCAGGCCCAGGACGGTACTGAGCTTGGTCGAGTTCGGATCCAGGGCCAGCCCCGCGAACTCGTGCCAACCGGCCTTGTTGGCGAATTGGAGCAGCACCGAGCCGGTGATCGCGCTGGTGTAGGCGAGGAAGATGATCGATCCGGCGAGGGCGACCCAGCCGGTGAGGAAGCCGGACCACGGGCCGATCGACTTGCCGACCCAGACGTAGCCGCTGCCGCAGTTCGGCTCGACCCGGTTGAGTCGGGCGTACGCTCCGGCGATGCCGAGCATCGGCAGGAAGGCGATCAGGATGATCGCCGGCGTGGCCAACCCGACGGTGGCGGCCAGGCTGCCCATGCCGACGCCGATGCTGGTGGTGGCCGCCGTACTGGACGCGGCCACCGCGATGCCGTCGACGACACCGAGCGACTTGCGCAGCGCGGGCGGTTGATCGTCCCGTGGCAGGTTCGTGGACATCGGCGCTCCCAGGGAGGCTAAAGCGGACAGGGGGTGGACGCCGATGAAACAGCCTGCGTCAGAATTACGTCAATGGTGTTGACATAAGGTGTGGCGCAGACACGCCGGCACGCGGGACTTCGGCGGGCAGGCAGTGGCGGGCAGCGGGACAGCGGGACAAGCTTCGGAGGATCGTGTGGACGGTGTGGACGGTGTGGACGGTGTGGACGGTGTAGACGGCCCGGACGGCCTGGACGGCCCGGACAGTGCGAACCGGGTCGATCGCGCGGACCCCGCGGACCGCGCCGCCCGCGTGGTGGGTGAACGTCGCCGACGCAGGCCGACCAAGTCGGGCAGCGTTTTGTCCGAGGATGTCATTGTCGATTGTGCGGTACGCCTGATCGGACACCACGGTGCGCAGGCGCTGACGGTGCGCAAGCTCGGTGCCGCGCTCGGGTGTGACCCCACCGCCATCTACCGATACTTCCGCGGCACCGACGACCTGCTGCTCGCGATCGCCGACTTCCTGATCGGCGAGACGCTGGCCGGCTATCGGCCGGGCCCGGACTGGGTGGCCTCGCTGCGCGAGCTGGGCCTGCGGGTCCGCGACGGCTACCTGCGGCACCCGCGCGTGGCCGCGGTCGCGGCGTCCCGGGTGACCCGGCGACACAACGAGTTCCGGGCCGTGGAGATCGGCGTGGCCCTGCTGCTCTCGGCGGGCTTCTCCCCCGCCGACGCGGTGCGCTACTACCGGGTGTTCATCGACACCGTGCTCGCGCACGCGGCCCTGGAGGCGTCCTTCGCCGCGCTCGCGCCGGAGGTGCGCGAGGCCGACGACCGCTCCTGGGAGGAGACGTACAACAGGTTGTCCGGCGCGGATTATCCGGCCATCGGTACGGTCCGCCGGCACCTGGCCCAGGGAATGTCGGGCAGCCCCTTCGAGGATGTGCTCGACCTGCTGCTGGAATCGCTCGCCCGACGGGTGTGAAAGCGGTCGGACACAGCGTCACCGATCGCCACGATCGGTGCCGTGACGAACATTTGACGCTACGTCAACAATGCAGGTGGGTACGTGTGTCGTAGGGGGTGCCGCAGACTCGATAAGGTGGCGCGTGTTTCCAGACCTCACCCACTCCCACGGGGGATCCGTGCTGATCGACAAGTTCATGCATGGCGTCGTGGCGCCCACCGCGAAGGCGATCTACCGCCCGCGTACCGAGGGCCGCGAGAACGTACCGATGACCGGCCCGGTCATCATCGCCAGCAACCACCTGTCGTTCGTTGACAGCGTCGCGATCCCCGTGGTCATGCCGCGCAAGGTGTCGTTCCTCGCGAAGGCCGAGTACTTCGACGGCCCCGGGCTCAAGGGCCGGGTCAGCAATGCCTTCTTCTCCGGAATCGGCGCCGTCCCGGTGCCCCGAGGCGCGCACAGCGCGGCGAAGGCCGCCCTGGAGACGGCGCTCTCGGTGCTCGAACGCGGCGACGCGTTCGGGATCTACCCCGAGGGCACCCGCTCTCGGGACGGCCGGCTCTACCGGGGCCGGACCGGGGTCGCGTGGCTCACGCTGGCCGCCCGGTGCCCGGTGGTGCCGGTCGGCATCATCGACACCGACCGGGTCCAGCCGATCGGCTCGAACATCCCGAGGTTGTCGCCGCGCGCGCTCATCCGTTTCGGCGAGCCGCTCGACTTCTCGCGCCACTTCGGACGTACGGACGTGGCCCGGGCGCGGCGCGAGATCACCGACGAGATCATGGAAGCGATCCAGAAGTTGTCGGGTCAGGACTACGCGGGCGTGTACAACGAGACGCCGGCGGAGGTCTGAGCCCGAGCCCTTCGGCCGACGCCGCGACCCGGCGAACCCGGCCGTGACCCGGCTGACCCGACTGCGCTCCGGCGAACCCGGCCGCCCCACCCCAACGGATCCGGCCGTGCCGTGCCCCGCCGCGCCGAACCGGGCCGCGTTCGAGCGAACGCGGCCCTTCCTCCTCAGCGAACCGAGCCTTGCCACTGCCATTCGCCGGCCGGAACCCGCGGCCGGCCCGGCAGGTCGCCCCGACCCGTGCACCACAACAGCACGTCCCCCGGGGCGTCGCCCGTCCCCGTCGGCGCGTCCGGGAACAGCCGGGCGAGCGCCGGGGTGGCGAGTTCGTCCGGCGGCGACCAGGCCTGGCCGAGCGCGCGGGTGATGTCGTACGTGTGCAGGAGCAGTTCGACCACGCCCATCGCGGCGAACCCGATGCGATCCGAGTGGCCCCAGGGGTGCCAGGCGCGGACCTCGGGCGGGGTGTCGCGCACGGTCGACGCGAGTACGGTGCCGGCGATCCCCAGGCCGTCCAGGCACGCGACGATCGGGGCCGCCGGGTCGAGCGACGCGAACAGCGTGATGTAGCGGTCGGTCGGCCGGGCGATCAGCAGGCCCGTGTAGCCGACCAGGCCCAGCGCGAGGTGGTCGAGCAGTTGCCGGCAGGACCGCTCGCCGTCGGCGGGTCGGCCCCAGGCGGGGTCGAAGGCCGCGGGGTGAACGGCCGCAGGATGATCGGCCTCGGCGGGGACGCCCTCGGCGGCGCCCGCGCCGGTCTCCGCCGCGGCTCGGGTGAGGGCCGCGACGCAGACCTCGGTCGCTCGGATGACCAACTGGGGCCAGCCCTGGGCGGCCGGCGCCGTCTTCGTCGTCGTGGCGCCTCGCGCCATCGTCCCCGTCCCCATCCCCGCTCCCGTCCCCACTCCCAGCCCTGCTCTCATCCCCGCTTCCGTTCCAGTCCCCGTTCGCGGGTTCACTTACGGAGTTCCTCGACCAGTCGGGCGTAGCCGTCCGAGCCGTGGCCGGCCGCGATCGCGCGTCGGGTGTAGGTGCGGTACAGCTCCGGGAGGGCGGTGTCGACGCCGCGTGCCCGGGCGGCGTGTACGAGGTGGTCCATCGTCGCCAGGTGCACGTCGAGCGTGGCGTCGTCGCCGGGGTAGGCGCCCGCGTCGACCTGTCCGGCGTACAGGTCGATGAATCCGGTCACGGCGTGGGCCAGCCAACGGTTCGCGATCGGCGTGAACTCGGCCGCGCGCACCCCGTCGGCGCCGACCACGGCCGAACCGTGCAGCCAACCCGTCAGCGTCGCCCACATCACGCCGAGCAGCGCGGTGTCGTACAGGCTCGCGACGCCGGCGTCCGGGCCCAGGTCGACCGGATCGCCGAGCGCGCGCAGGGTCGCGGCGTGCCGGGCGAACGCGGACGGGTCGCCGCTGTAGAGCAGCATGGACTCGGGCGAGCCGATCCCGGGCGGCGTGGACATGATCGCGCCGTCGAGGTAGGCGACTCCCAGTCCGGCCGCCCACGCGGCGGTCGCCCGGGCCTGTTCGGGCGATCCCGAGCTGAGGTTGACCAGGGTGCGCCCGGCGAGCGCCGCTTCGTCGGCCTTCAGGATGGCGTGAGTGCTGTCGTAGTCCAGCACGCAGACCACGATCACCGGACTCGCGGCGATCGCCTCGGCCACGGTGTCCGCGCGCACGGCGCCGCGGGCGACCAGGTCGTCGGCCTTCGCGGCGGAGCGGTTCCACACCGTGGTGGGATGGCCGGCCGCCCGGAACGCCTCGGCCAGGGCGGCGCCCATCGATCCCAGACCGATGACCGTCACGGCTTCGTGCTTCATGTTCGTCCTTCGTTCGTGCTCGGTGCGCGGCACGGGACACCCGTGCTCACGCGTCGTCGTTCGGTGCTTCGCCGGCCGTCCTCCCGGCCGAACGTGGACAACCCTCGCAGCGGCGAAACCGCGCCGACAGTGGCAGGAATGCCTATCGGCGCAAAATTCGCGCCACCGATGATCTAGGCTGTCCCGCGTGAACGACCGAGCGAGGAACACGCGGGCGACGGGACCGGGATCGGTGGCCGTCGCGGTGATCGACGACGGCGACATCCCGCCGTGGGACATGTACGAACTCGCGATCGCCTGCGCGGTGTTCGGCACTCCCCAACCGGAACTCACGGACCGCTGGTACGACTTCCGCGTCTGCGTGGAGCGACCGACGGGCGGCGCGACCGGCTCGGACGGCGGGTCCGAAACCGCCGCCGACGCGAGCGCCGGCTCGAACTCCGACTCGAACTCCGGTTCCGGCTTCGGCTTCGGGTTCGGCATCCGAACCCCCTACGGATGGGACGCGTTGGCCGGCGCGGACACCGTGATCGTGGCGGCGGTGCCGCAGGAGTGCGTCGACCACGACCTCGAACTGCCCGCCGATTTCCTGGCCGCCCTGCGCGCCGCGGCCGACGCCGGCGCGCGGATGGTCTCGCTGTGCACGGGCGCGTTCGCCCTGGCCGCCGCCGGCCTCCTGGACGGGCGCCGGGCCACCGCGCACTGGGCGCACACCGAGGATCTGGCCCGCCGGTACCCGAACGTCACGGTCGACGACAGCGTCCTGTACGTCGACGACGGCACCGTGCTCACCAGCGCCGGCATGACCGCCGGCCTCGACCTGTGTCTGCACATCGTGCGCACCGACCTGGGCGCCCACATCGCCAACCTGCTCGCTCGGCGCATGGTCGTCCAGGCCCACCGCCCGGGCGGCCAGGCGCAGTTCGTGGACCTGTCCGTACCCGCCACCGACGACGAGGGCCTGGCCCCCGTGCTGGCCTGGGCCGGCACCAACCTGGACCGCCCGCTCACCGTCGAGGACCTGGCCCGTCGCGCCCGGATGAGTCCGCGCACCTTCTTCCGCCGCCTCCAGGCCGCCACCGGCACCACCCCGCTGCAATGGCTGCTCACCCAGCGCCTGGCCCGCGCCCAATCCCTGCTGGAGACCACCGACCTTCCGGTCGAGCAGATCGGCGAACGTTGCGGCCTGGGCACCGCCGCCAACCTCCGCCACCACTTCGCCACCCGGCTCGGCGTCTCCCCCGCCGACTACCGCCGCGCCTTCAACACACCCGCGCTCGGGCCGATCCGGATCGGCACCGACTCCGCCGCCTGACGCCCGCCCCGCGTAGCCCCCGCACCGCGTCGCCCCGCACCGCCCCGCCGGCGGGTGGACCGGCGACGTGCGGAGTGACAGGGTGAAGAGGTCAGCCATCCATCCATGTTTGTGGCGGAAGGTGGCGAAACGCCATGGCTGAACACCCACACGCCGCCCTGGTTCGCCGGGGCTACGAGGCGTTCACACAGGGTGATCTGGGCACTCTGCGCGCGATGATGACGACGGACTGTACGCACCACGTCCCCGGCGACCACATGTTGTCGGGCGACTTCAAGGGTGTGGACGCGGTGCTGGGCTACTACACGCGACTCGCGACGGAGACCGGCGGCAGCTTCCGGGTCGAGCTGCGTCACCTGTTCGTCGACGGCCGCGGCCATGTGGTCTCGGTGCACCGGGCCACCGGCGAGCGAGCGGGCAGGCACCTCGACCAGATGGGCGGCATCGTCTTCCGCCTCGTCGGCGAGAAGATCACCGACCTCGACGAATGCGTCGAGGACATGACGGCGGCGGCCGACTTCTGGGCCTGACCCCCGGCTCCGGGCCGGACACCCGGCTTCCGGACCCACCCGCCCCCCGGCTCACCCGACCCGTCGCTCACCCGATCCGCGACCCACCCGCCCCGTGCTCACCCGATCCGGAACGTCCCCCCGGGCGGCGCCGGCGACGGAATCGCCGTCCGGTCCGTCACGGCCGCCCCGTCCCGGGAGAACACCCGGGCCTCGATCCCGGAGAGCACGCGCGCCGGTGTGTCGTCGCAGGCGGTACGCCGGGCCAACTGGCTCACCGGCAGCGCGACCGTGGACGCCACCACGACGAGGTTGCCGAACCGCCGCCCGCGCAATACGCCCGGCTCGGCCATCAGCGCCACCTGCGGGAACACCGAGCGCAGGGTGGCCACTTGGGCGCGCGCGAAGTCGAGGTCGCCGCCGTCGGCGATATTGGCCGCGTACACACCGCCGGGCCGTGACACCCGGGCCACCTCCTCGGCGAACTCCCGCGACGTCAGATGCGCGGGCACCTGCGCCCCGCCGAACACGTCGGCGATCACCAGGTCGGCCGAATCGTCGGGGCGAACCGCCAACTCCTCGCGAGCGTCGCCGGTGCGTACCTCTATCGCCGCGCCCGCCGGCAACGGCAGATGCTCCAGGACCAGCGCGATCAACTCCCCGTCGAGTTCGGCGACGGTCTGCGTCGAACCGGGCCGGGTGGCCGCGATGTAGCGGGGCAGGGTCAGCGCACCGCCGCCCAGATGCAGCACGTCGAGCGGCTCGCCGGGTTCGGCCGCGAGATCCACCACGTGGCCCAGGCGCCGCGTGTACTCGAATTCCAGGTGCTCGGGCCGGTCGAGATCCACGTACGACTGCGGCGAATCGTTGAGCGTCAGCAACCACGCGCGGGGCAGGTCGATGTCGGGCATCAGCAACGCCGCACCGAGATCCGTCGCCCGCCCCACCGGAATGGACTCGGTCGGTTCCTGCTGGTCGTCGTACATGCATCGATTGTCTCGCAGCGCGGGCACCCTCCCCGCCGCCCGCTCCGGGGCCGGCTTGGCATGATCGACCCGGGAAGCGGCAAGAGACGCGGGAGGCGGCGCCCGCCACGGCGACGCCCCGGCACCCGATCGGCCATCACCAAGCGAAACCCCCGGGAGAACAGGCATGCGGTTCACCAAGCTCGGCCACGCGTGTGTACGACTGACCACCGACGCGGCCACCGTCGTGATCGACCCCGGCGCCTTCAGCGAGCCCGACGCGATGGTGGGCGCGGACGCCGTACTGATCACCCACGAGCACCTCGACCACGTGGTGCCCGACACGCTCCGGGCCGCCGCGGCGGCCAACCCGGACCTGGAGATCTGGACCAACCCGGCCGTCGCCGCCCAGTTCCCCGACCTGGGCGGTCGGGTGCGCGCGGTGACGCACGGCGACACGTTCGAGATCGGCGGCGCGCAGGGTCCGTCCGTGCACGTGTACGGCGAGAAGCACGCCGTGATCCACCCGGACATCGCCGTCATCGACAACGTCGGCTTCCTGATCGACGGCCGCGTCTTCCACCCCGGCGACGCCTTCACCGTTCCCGAGGAAGCCACCCCCACCCTGCTCGTGCCGGCCGGCGCTCCCTGGCTCAAACTCGGCGACGCCGCCGACTACATCCGCGAAGTGGCCCCGGACCAGGCGTTCCTGATCCACGACGGGCTGTACAACGACACCGGCCTGGCCCTGGCCGAACGCCTCCTGACCCAACTGGCCGGCACCGACAGCCGCCCCATCCACCACCCGCGCCCCGGCTACACCACCACGCTCGCCACGAGCGCGTGAGGCGTGGCGGGGCGGCGGGGCGACGCGGCGGGAGAGCGCGGCGGCGCTCCGTCGGCCCCGCTCCCACCGGCCCCGCTCCCGTCGCCGTCAGCGGGTCGTGAGGGCGGTGACCGCCGCCGCGTACATGGTCGACTTGATCGCGCCGAGGGTGGTGCGGTCCTTGCCCGCCAGGGGGCGTACGCGGGTCGAGGCCGCGGCCACCAGGACCGCCTCCTCGGCCGTGTCGTCCACCAGGCCGATCTCCCGGGCCTCGAAGCCGCCGAAGCGTCTGCCGGTGGTCATCGAGGCGACGGCCGCGGCCGGGGTCGTCTTGCCCTGGACGAGCGCGGCCATGCCCGGCGAGAAGGGGATCCGGATGTCGACCTCGGGGAAGCAGAAGTAGCCGCGGTCGGCCCGCATGATCCGGAAGTCGTGGGCGATCGCGAACATCGCCCCGGCACCGAACGCGTGGCCGTTCACCGCGGCGATCGTGGGCACGGGCAGCGTGAGCACGCGGGCCAACAGGGCCTCCACGTCGGCGACGTACGGACCGAACTCGTCGGCGTGTTCGGCCAACCAGTCCAGGTCGAGGCCGTTGGAGTAGAACTTGCCTCGTCCCGTGGTCACCAGCACCGCCGGTTCGGGGTGCTCTACGACGGTGTCCAGCAGGGCGTCGACGGTCTTCACCCAGTCCGGCGCGAACCGGTTCTCCCCGTCGCCGAGGTCCAGGACGAAGACGTGTTCCTCGTGGCGCAGTTCGGGCATGGTCGGTCATTCCTTTCCGGAACCCGTCGTCCGCCCACCATGCGGCGGCAGCGGCGGCGGGAGGGTGAGGACCGCGCGGACCGCGGCCTCCAAACGTGCGCGGCTGTCGGCGCCGATCCGGGGGCGGCCGTCGGTGCACGGCCCGGTCAGTTCCCGGCGGAACACGGCCGTCGGCAGGTCGACCACGCACAGCGTCACCACTTCGACGCTCGGCCCGTCGGCCCGCCCCCACAACGCCCGTGCCAGTCGGGTGAGCAGCGCCAACACCCGCTTGTCCAGCGCGAACATCGCCTCGGCCGACTCCTGCGGCAGGTCCGGGCCGAGCAGCCGATCGCGGTGGACGCCCATGAGCATCCGAGCCGCCTCGGGTCGCCGGTCGGCGAACACCGCCGGCGCGCTCGCCGCGGCCAGCACGGCCGGGACGCCGCCGTCCAAGCCGTCCGGGTGGGCCGGGCCGTCCGGCCGTGCCGCGTCGACGAGTTCGACCTGGAGGTCCAGGAAGTCGCCCGCGGCGCGCAACCATACGCGCCCGAGCAGGACCGGCAGCGACCCGAACGCGTGATAGATCGCCCCGTTGGACACCCCCGAGGCCGTCGCCAACCCCCGCACGGTGAAGCGCTCCGGCCCGACGTCGGCCACCAACCGCTCGGCCGCGTCCAGCAGCAGATCGAGATCGTGAACCCGAGGACGAGGCATGCCGGAACAATAACAGAGCACCTGCTCCATAACAGCTCTCCGCCGCCCCACCGCCCTGCGAGGCAGCACACCGTGATCTCATGGCGACAAGCTCGGAGAGCGGAAACCAAGACACGGATACCAAGACGGAGAGTCGGCCCGTGGCCCACGCCCCCTTACCCGCGACGCCACCTGTCGCCCCGGCCGAAGCCCTCCCGCCGGCGCGCCCGTACAGCGCCCGCGACCTGGACGAAACGCGGCGACTGCGCGAGCACAGCGCCCACATCGTGACGCTCGACACCCGCCACGGCGCCGGGGCCATCCTCGGAGCGGCGGTGCGCTCGGCCCGATCGGCGCTTCGCGCCACCCTGGTCGGCCCGGCCTCCCGCGACCGGCTGGCCGCCGTCGCCGAGGCGCAACAGGTGGCCGGATGGCTGGCCTTCGACGCCGACCGGCAGGACCTGTCCCGACGCCTGAGCACCGACGCCGTCCACACCGCGCGCCGCGCGGGCGACCGCTCCGCCGAACACTTCGCGCTGTCCCAACTCGCCATGCAGGCCATCCATCTGCGCCGCCCCGACCGGGCGCTGGACATCTGCGCGACCGTCCTGGCGGACGACCTGCCGCCCGGCGTACGGACCCTGTTCGTCATGCGCCGGGCACGGGCGCTCAACCAGTACGGAGAGCGCGCCAAGGCGCTCGACCTCATCCGCGAGACCCACAGCCGACACCTGCAAGGCGCCGGCACCCGCGATCCGGCGTGGGCCTGGTGGCTCGACACGGCCGAGATCACCTGGCACCACGCGATGATCCACGCCGACAACGGCCACTGGACCCGCGCGATCCCCCTGTTCGAACAGTCCGCCGTCGGACGCATCCCCGGCAGCCGCACCGCCCTCAACGACCACGTCTACCTACTGCACGCCCTCGCCCGAACCCGCACCTGGCCCGAGGCCACCACCCTCCTGCACTCCCACATCCTCCCGGCCCACTCCACCATCACCTCCCCCCGCATCACCCACCTCCTCGCCCGAACCGCCCACGCCCTCACCACCCCAACCGCCCCACCCCACGGCCTCTCCCACACCCTGACCACCACCCTCGAAACCCACACGTTCCCCCGCTCCCCCACGTAGTCCGACGCGGCCGCGGGCCGGCCCCGGTCGCGGTGGAGGCGCGGCCGCTTCAGGCAAAACGAATGTCGGGGGTGACGAGGGCCATCCCGACCACCACCCCCGACACCCACACAGCCCGCTCCCCCACCCGGTCCGAGGACGCCGCCCGGCGTCAATCGCCGTGGAGGCGCGGCCGGTTCAGGCGAAGCGGATGTCGTGGTTGTTGGGGGTGGTGAAGGTCATCAGGTGGGTGGCTTCCGTGGTGAGGGCGGTCTTGGTGGTGGGGGTGAGGGGGCGGAAGGGTTGGATTTCGAGGGTGAGGGGTGGGCCCGCGGGGGTGGCCGTGGCGGCCGGGGAGCCGGGCGAGACCGGTTTGCCGGCTCGGGTGAGGCGCCACATGCCCGCGACGAAGCCGTCCACGAGGAAGGTCGCGCGGATGATGCCGTTGACGGTGAACAGGCGCTTGCGGTCCTCCTCGGACATGATCCGGGCGCGGTTGGCGTGGGAGAGCAGGATGTTGTCGAACTCGGGGAGGAACCGGACCGCGGCCGGGGCGTCCTCGGGTGGGAGCGGGGCGTCGGGAAGGTCGTAGAGTTCGCGGCCGGACTCGTCCCGGTACACGACCAGGGTCGAGCGCAGGCGGTCGACCACCTCGCGCAGCCCGCCGAGGCCGGACCAGGCCTGCATGTCGGCGACCGTGGCCGGCCCGAAGGCGGCCAGGTAGCGCAGCAGCATCGCGTCGGGCGTGCTGGTCGTCGACAGCGGTCGGCCGAGCCAGTGTTCGGCGGTCGTGCAGGCGGATTGGCCGCTGCGGCCCCACACCGCGCGAGGCGGGACCTGGACCAGCGGCGCCTGGCTGCGCAGCGCGTGCGCGAGGGCCTTCGGGTTCTCGCCGGGGAACCGTTCGCCGAGCGCGAGCCCCAGGTCCTTCGCCGTCAGTGCTTGCTTCTCCATCAACTCGCGTCCGGCGGCCACGAGTTCGGGAACGTCGACGGTCGAGTCGCCGAGGCCGTGGAGGACGTTCCGGTACAGGTCCGCGTCGTAGATCGACTGCACGACGGGCCGGAGCGCGAGGCAGTCGTCGGCGGTCACCAGGTGCACCGTGCCGCGCATCAGGCCGAGCCGCACCACCCGGCGCTCGGTCAGCAGGTCGGCCAGTTCCGTCGGCCGGAAGTCGGCGAGCCGGGTCCACAGGCCGATGTACGGCGGGTGCGGCGCCTGCGCCTGCATGCCGACCAGATGCGTGATCGCCGCCTCCGCCGAGAGCGCGTGCCGCCGGGTCAACAACTGGCGTTCGAGCAACACGCGGTTGAGTCGGCGGGTGCTGAGGGTGGTGGGGGTGGTGATCTCCATGCGCCAAGACTAGGAGCGAATGCGGTCGGAAACTTGCCTCATTCGACGCCAACCTGAAGACATGGACTCGTTGGAGAATACGACCCGCCTGCTTCGTCTGTTGTCCCTCCTCCAATCCCGACCCGACCCGCACGAGCGCGCCGACGGCCCCGACCGCACCGACCGACCCGACCCTGCCGGCCACCCCGAACCACCCGCCTGGACCGGCCCCCGCCTCGCGGCCCGCCTCGGCGTCAGCCCGCGCACGCTGCGGCGCGACGTACGGCGACTGCGCGACGCGGGCTATCACGTCCGCACCACCGGCTCGTCCGGCGGCTACCGACTCGAACCGGGCGGCCCGTTGCCGCCGCTGCTGGACCACGACGAGGCGGCCGCGATCGTCGCCGGCCTGCGTACCGCCGTCGGCGGCACCGTCGCCGGGATCGAGGCGACCTCGGCCCGGGCGCTGGCCAAGCTGGAACAGGCGCTGCCCGCCGGGCTTCGACAGGACGTGGGCGCGCTCGACGCGGTCACCGTGGTGTTGCCGGTGTGCGGTGAGACGGTGGCGCCCGCCGACCTGAGCACGATCGCGACGGCGTGCCGGTCCGCCGAGACGCTGCGCTTCGACTACCGCACCCACGACGGCCGCGAGGGTACGCGCAGCGCGCAGCCGCACCGGCTCGCCTGTACCGGACGTCGCTGGTACCTGTTGGCCTGGGACCTCGACCGGGACGACTGGCGTACCTATCGTGTGGACCGGATCCGGCTGCGCACGCCGAACGGCCCGCGGTTCGAGCCGCGTCGGCTTCCGGACGAGGACGTCGCCGCGTACATGTCGGCGGGCATCTCCACCCGCGCCTACCCGCACCACGCGAGCGTGCTCCTGCGGGCCGCCCCGGAGGTCGCCGCCGCACGGATCGGCGCGACCGACGGTGTGCTGGCGGCGATCGACGCGAACACGTGCCGGTTGACCACGGGATCGTCCTCGATCGACACGTTGGCGTTCCGCCTCGCCCTCCTCGACCTCGACTTCACGGTCGAGAGCCCACCCGAACTCGTGTCCAGGGTCGCCGAGTTGGGCCGACGCTGGACCCGGGCGGCGGCCGGCTGAGCACCGAAACCCGGCACGGCCGGAGACCCGAGGGGTCCCGGCCCCCCGACGGTCGGAGGCCCGAAGGACTCCGGGCCCCGACCGGGAATCCGCCCGAGCCCGCGACTCCCTCAGGAGTCGACGCCCGGCTCGCCGTGCTCCGCCGCCAGTCGCCTGGGCGCGGTGAGTCGCCACGCGTCCACGACCATCGCGCGCAGTTCGTCCTCGTCGTCCACCGCCGACAGGTGCACGCGGATCCAGTTGCCCGTGTCGTCGTGCCCCTCGCGCAGGAAGAACTTGTCCGGCTCGGCCTGGATCAGTTCGGCGCGTTCCTCGATCGGGCACTTCATGCCCATCGACGCGTCGTCCTCGCCCAGCCAGACGAAGATCTTGCCGGCGACCCGAAACGTGGGCATGCCCCACGCGAGCTTCTCGGTCGTCGAGGGCAACGCGAGCGCCAGTCGACGCACGTCGTCCGCGGTGGTTGCCATCGCCCTACCTCCATCAACCCGCGCTTCCGGCCTACCCGACCGCCGAGGCCACCGAGGCTGTCGACGACCACCCGGTCCGGGCCGGTCGCCCGGGTCGCCCGTGCTACCCGGGTCACCCGTGCCCGCGACAGCGGCCGGCCGCGCAGGCGACCGATTCGCACCCTAGCCAAACGCCCCGACACCGGCCCGCCGAGCGCAAGTTTCTTGACCATTCGTTCTCGAATGGCCTAGAGTCGCACTCGTGGCCAGGACCAAGGAATTCGATCCCGACGCCGCCCTGCAGGCCGCTCTCGAACTCTTCTGGGAGCGCGGCTACGAGGCGACCTCGATGGCGGACCTCGTGGCTCGCCTCGGCATCGCCCGAGCGAGCATCTACGCGACGTTCGGCAACAAACACGACCTCTACCTCGCGGCGCTCGACCGCTACCGCGAGAGCCGCAACCCGGAGCTGTTCGAGGAGTTGTCCCAGCCGGGCCCGGTGCTGCCGGCCGTCCGGGCACTCGTCGAGCGGTTCGCCCGGCAGGCGTCCGAGGAGCCGAGTCGGCTGTTCGGCTGCTTCCTCACCAACACCGCCGCCGAACTGGCCGCGCACGACCCGGGCGCGGCGCGGATCGTCGAGTACGGCTGGAGTCAGATGGAGACCAATCTGACCGTCGCGCTCACCCGGGCCAGGGCACAGGGCGAGCTGGGCCCGGACCGGGATCCGCAGGCCCTCGCCCGCTTCCTGCTGGTACTGCTGCAAGGAATACGCGTGGTCGGCAAGGCCGGCCCCGACTCGCCGCGCCTGCGGGACGCGACGCGGCAGGCGTTCACCCTGCTCACCTGAACACCCCCGGACGGCGCGGCACTCGTCGCGCCATCGGACACGCACGCCCTGATTCAAGAACGATCGATCTGTAAAGCCAGTGGCAACGGGGGTACCGGCATGACAGGCCTGACCGGAATGGCCGTGAGCAGAGGCACGGACGCGGACACGGGAACGGGAACGGGAACGGACACGAGACCGGGAACGGACACGAGAACGAGCCCGACCACGGGTGGCCTCGGCTCCGAGAGCAGCCCGAACACACCCGCCCCCGCGTCGGCCCCGCGCGCCACCCTCGCCTTCGTCCTGCTCGGCTTCGTGCAGGCCACGCTGATCTTCACCATCACCATCATCGGCGTGCCACTGCCCGACATCGGCCGGGAGTTCGGCCTGGGGTCGGCCGATCTGGTGCTGGTCAGCGCCGCCTACGGGCTGCCGTTCAGCGGACTGCTGCTGTTCGGTGGTCGGCTCGCGGATCGCTACGGCGGGCGCCGGATGTTCACGACGGGCCTGGTCCTGTTCGGCCTCGCGTCCGCGATCGCCGCGTTCGCGCCGGGCTTCGCGGTGTTGGTCGCGGTGCGCTTCGGGCAGGGCCTCGGGGCGGCGTTGACCGCGCCGGCCGCGATGGCGGTGCTGCGCGCGGTGTACCCCGAACCGGGCGCGTATCGGCGGGCGATGGCGACCTGGGGCGGCCTGTCCGTACTGGGCGCCGCCGTCGGCAACCTGGCCTCGGGCGTGCTCACGACATGGGTGTCCTGGCGCTGGATGTTCGTCGTACCCGTCGCCGTGGCCGTCCTGGCCCTGCTCCTGACACCGGGCCTCCTGCCGGCCGGGCGCCCGACGTACGGCGAGCCCGCCGACGGGACGTCGGCCCCGTCCCGCCGTCGCCCCGGGCTGGACCCGATCGGCGCCGTCCTGGCTACGGTCGGCATCACCGTCACCGGGTACGGCCTGACCGTGACCGGCGACCACTCGTGGGCGTCGGCGACCGTACTCGTCCCGCTCGGCGTCGGTGTGAGCCTGCTCGTCGCGTTCCTCTCGGTCGAGCGCCGGGTGGTCGATCCGCTCCTGCCGCCGGGCTTCATCCGTGATCCACGCCGGATCCTGGGGCTGGTCGGGGTATTGCTCGCGGCAGCCGGCACCGGCTTGATCAGCTTCCTGATCTCGCTCTACCTCCAGCAGGGACGGGACTGGTCGCCGCTCGCGACGGCAGGCGCGTTCGTACCGTTCGCCCTCGCGCTGATCGCGGCCGGTCGCGCCGCCGGCCCGCTGATCACCCGGTACGGCCCGGGCCGCGTCACCGTGCTGGGCCTGCTGATCGGCGGCGCCGGCCTGCTCCTGCTCGCCCGCCTGGACGACGGCAGCCGGTACGCCCTCGACCTCCTCCCGGGCCTGGTCCTGCTGCCCGTCGGCGCCGCCCTGATCTTCGCCGGCACCGCCGTCCTGGCCACCAGGGACGTGCCCGCCCACCAGGCGGGCCTGGCCGGCGGCGTGCTGAACACCGCGATGGAACTGGGCCCCACCGTCGGCCTGGCCGCGCTGATGTCGGTGGCCGCGACCCGCGGCGACGTGATCGTCGGCTACGCGTGGGCCTTCGGCACGGCCGGAGCGGTCTTCCTCGTGGCGGCCCTGGTCGCCCTCGCGGCCTTCCGCCCGACCCGCGGCCGGGACAGCCGGGACCGGGACCACGAGCACGCGCACGCGCAAGACCACGACCACGAGCACGACCACGACCACGACCACGACCACGACCACGACAGCCTCCCGGAATCCGCCCACCGACGCAGCTGACCGGCGGGGCGGCCCCCGCGCGCCCATCGATTCCCCGACCCACACACCACCCGCAAGACTCTGGAGAATCTCAATGTCCGCACGTTTCACCGCCAAGACCGTTCTCGTCACCGGCGCCGGCTCGGGTGGCGGCCGGGAGGTCGCACTCGCCTTCGCCCGTGAGGGCGCCGCCGTCGTGGTCGCGGGCCGCGGTGCCGCGCCGCTGGCGGAGACCGTTCGCCTGATCGAGGCCGAAGGCGGCCGAGCCGCGGCCGTCACCGCCGACGTCACCGACTCGGCGAGCCTGGCCGCGCTCGTCGCCCGCACCGTCGAGTTGTTCGGCGGCCTCGACGTCGCCGTCAACAACGCGGGCGTACTCCTGGGCATCGGCCCGCTCGGCGACGTCGACGAGGCGGACTTCCGGGCCATCCTGGACATCAACGTGACCGGCACGTGGTTGTCGATGAAGCACGAGATCGGCTACATGCGGGCCAACGGCGGCGGGGCGATCGTGAACATCGCGTCCAACCTCGGTGCGCACGCCCGGCTGGCCAATGTCGGCGCGTACGTCACGTCCAAGGCCGCCGTGAGCACGCTCACCCGTAACGCCGCGCTGGACCACATCGGCGACGGTATCCGGATCAACGCGGTCAGCCCGGGCCCGCTGGCCACCGGCATGTCGCTGCGCCAGGGTGAGACCGAAGGCGACCGGGCGGACCGGATGAAGGCCGAAAACCCGTCCGGCCGGATCGGCACGCTGACCGAATTCGCGGCGGCCGTCCTGTACTTGGCCTCCGATGAGGCCGGCTTCGCGGTCGGCACCGACCTCGTCCTCGACGGCGGCGCATCGGCCTGACCCCGAGAGCGCCACAGGCCCGCGAAGCCGTACGACCGAGACGCCGTGCGGGCACGCAACGTGCCCGCACGCCGTCGTCGCGTCAGCCCGACGCCGGCACCACCAGGTCCAGACTCGGCCGGATGGCCGCGAACGCCCGCTCCACATGCTCCGCCAGGCCCGGCCCCGCCCCCCGCTCGGTCCATTCGCGCTGCGCCCAGTGCCACGCAGCGATCATCGTGTCGAGCGACAGGTGCACCAGGATCCGGTCCGGCGCGGCCGCACCGAGCCGGCCGGTGACCGTGTCGACGGCGGCGTCGATGGTGTCCGCGCAGAAGCGCAGGCTGTGCGCGTTCAGGCCGGGCGTCGCCTCGGCGATCCGGCGGCTGGCCGTGAACCGGTCCGCCCAGTCGTCGGGCATGGTCGCCAGGGTGTCCGTCAACGCGGCCTGATGGATCGCCAGGAGGGGGCCCCGCAACGGGCGTTCGGCAAGGTCGGCGAGATAGGCGGACCACAGTTCGCGCTCCGGGGCGAGCGCCACGTCCTCCTTGGACGCGTACGTGCGAAAGAACGTGCGCTTGGAGACCTCCACCGCGCGCACGATCTCGTCGAGCGTGGTCGCGTCGAAGCCCTTCTCGGTGAACAGCTCCAGAGCGGCTTGGGCCAGCGCCTGCCGCGTGCGCAGCTTCTTGCGTTCCCGGAGCGGCAGTTCGGTGGTCATACCGGCCAGCCTACCCCGATTCGCCTATCGGCCGCTAAAGCCACTTGTGCGCAAACGCCACTGAGTGGCACAGTGGGCTTCCCGCCGCCTCTGCACAGGAGCCATCACCATGCGCGCCCTCGTCATCGACCACGCCGCCCCCGGTCACCTCACCCTCGCCGACGTGCCGGACCCCGAACCCGCACCACACGAGGCCCTCGTGCGCGTACGGGCGATCTCGCTCAACGCGGGCGAGGTCCACTTCGTCGTGCCGCTGGGCGAGGACGGCACCGTGCCCGGCTGGGACGCGGCCGGTGTGGTCGAGCGCGCCGCCGCGGACGGTTCCGGGCCCGCGGCGGGAACGCCCGTGACCACGCTCGGGGACGGCGGGGCGTGGGCCGAACTGCGCGCGGTGCCGACGAGTCGGCTCGGCGTGCTGCCCGAGGGCATGCCCGCCGCGCTGGCCGCGCCACTGCCCGTGGCGGCGCTCTCCGCGTTGCGCGCGCTGCGCCGGATCGGCCCGATCCTGGGCCGGCGGATCCTGATCACCGGCGCGGGTGGCGGGGTGGGCCGGTTCGCGGTGCAACTCGCCGCGCTCGGCGGCGCCGAGGTGGTCGCGGCCACCGGGAATCCGGCCCAGGCCGACGATCTGCGCGCGCTCGGCGCCGCCGAGGTGCTCACGGAAGGGCTCCCGTACGCGACCGCGCCGGTATACGGCGTCCTGGACAACGTCGGCGGGCCGCACCTGACCGCCGCGTACGATCTGCTGGCGAGCGGCGGGACGCTGGTCGCACTGGGCCACGCGTCGGGGGTGGGCGAGGAGTTCGCGTTCGGCGCGCTGTTCGGGAACGAGGGTCGGCACAACCGCTCGCTCGTCACCTACTACCTGCTCGACGACATCACGGGCGTCGACGCCGACCTGGGTTGGCTCGCCGCCCGGACCGCGCGCGGCGACCTCGACCCGCAGATCTCCTGGCACGGCCCCTGGACCAGGATCGCCGAAGCCGCCGAACTGCTCGCCGACCGCAGGCTCGGCGGCAAGGCGGTCCTCGACGTGACGTCGTGAGGGCCGAGCCGCCCGGCCCTGTGACGTCGTGAAGGCCGGCGGCCCGACCCCGTGACGTCGTGCGGCCCGGGGCCCGGCCCCTACGTGCGCTCGAGGATCGGGGCCAGGGCTTCGGCCGTCTCCTCCGGCCGCATCGCGTAACTCATGTGGTCGCCCGGGAACTCGGTGACCGGCAGGTCCAGGCGCTCGGCGAGGAGCGCCGTGGTGCGGTAGAGCAGCGTCTGCACTCCCTCGGCTCCGACCGCCGTCACCAGCGGGGCGCCGCGCAGAGCGGTGAGATCAGGTTCGAAGCGGCTGAACGCGCGCAGTTCGCAGGAGAAGTTGAACTCCACGTTGGCCTGCACGCGTTCGAGCAGCTCCCGGATCGACGCGGGCATCTCCGCCGCGGGCTCGGGCGGGGCGGCCACCCCGAACAACGCGCAGAGTTCGTCCATCGCGGCCCTCGCGCCGGCGGTCACGAACAGGTCGCACACGGCGTCGAACCTCGCGTGCCACTGCTTCGGTTCGGGCAACATGCCGAGCACGAGCGGCTCGTGGGCGACCAGCAGTTCGACGCATTCGGGATGACGGGCGAGCAGATCGAGCCCGACGGCCGCGCCGGTGCTGCTCCCGAAGATCGCCGCCGGTTCGGCGGTGAGCTCCCGAAGCAACCGGAACGCGTCGTCCGTGTGCTGCTCGACCCGCTGTTCGACCCGCTGCTCCTCGGGCGGACCGGTGAGCCGGCTCCGGGAGTTGCCGCGCCGGTCGTAGGTGACGACCGTACGGCGGCCGGCGAAGCGATCGGCCAACCCCGCGTACAGGGCGGTGTCTCCGTTGCTGCCGTTGATCATCAGCAGGACCGGCCCGGAGCCGCGCACCTCGTAGTAGAGGTCGGCTCCGGGAACGGCCAGGGTGCCGGAATCCATCAGATCTGCCTTCCGTACGAGAACCCCTTACAGACCAACGCTACGGATGCGACCGACGCCCCGTCCGGCGAACCGGTTTTCCGGCCCGGCCCAGCCCGCGCCCGTTCCCGCCCGCTCCCGGCCCCGCCCGCGCGCGGCGACGCCCGCCCGGATCCGATCCGAGCCTCAACGGCTCTTGTGCGCACCGCCGTTGACGTTCAACACCTGGCCCGTGACGTGCCGGGCGGCGGGCGAGGCAAGGAACGCGACGGCGCCCACGATGTCCTCGGGCGAGCCGGCCCGCCGGACCGACGTCGCGGCGACCAACCGGCCGCGCCGCTCGTCGGTGAGGTTGTCCCGGAAGAACTCGGTGTCCGCGATGTAGCCCGGGGACACCACGTTGGCGGTGATGTCGCGCGGGCCCAGGGCGTCCGCCAGGCCGACGTTCCAGGCGGCCAGTCCGGCCTTGGCCGCGCCGTAGGAGCCGGATCCGGTGTCGGCGGCGATCGAGCCGATGCCGATCACCGCGCCGCCGGCGGCCAACCGGTCCTCGACCGCCCGGGTGGTCAGCGCGGCGCCGACCAGATTGGCGTCCAGGTTGGCCCGGAAGGCCCGGGCGAAGCCGGCCAGGTCGTCGCCGGCGCCGTGGTCGAAGTCGGTGTTGCCGCCCGCGTTGTTGACCAGTACGTCGAGGTGCTCGGGCAGTTCGGCCACCAGTCGGGTCAGCGCCTCGGGATCGGTGTGGTCGCAGACCAGCGCCCGGGCGCCGGTCTCCTCGGCGGCGACGGCCAACGGCTCCGCCCGCCGACCGGTGATCGTCACCGCGTCCCCGAGCGCGGCGAAGTGCCGGGCAACCGCGAGCCCGATCCCGGTGCCGCCACCGGTGACGAGGATGTTGCGTGCCATAGGATGACCTCCACGTCGTTCGTTTAGATCTAAATTCAGGTCTGAACGTAACACTCGAAGGAGGCCCGATGGCAACCGAGAATCCCGAGGACCGGACGGACGCCCGCACCGAGGCGGGCGTGTCGGTGGGTCCGGCGGGCGTTCGGGACGGCGAGGAACGGGTCGGGCACACCGTCGAGGAGATCGCCGCCGCGTGGGAGCGGGAGCGGCCCGGGACGCCGGTGTCCTCGATCGGGATCGTCACGCCGATCTGGCGTCTGGCCAAGCTGCTCGGGGACGATCGGCGCCGGGTGCTGGCCCGGGCCGGCGTGGACACCGCGACGCTGGACCTGCTCAGCGTGCTGCGCCGCAGTGGGCCTCCGTACACGTTGGGCACCCGCGAACTCGGTCGACGCTCGCTGGTCACGGCGGGCGCCGTGTCCCAGCGGGTCGCCCGCGCCGAGCGCGAGGGGCTGGTCGTACGGCGGCCCGGGCCCGGTCGGGCCCGGTCGGTCGAGGTCGAACTGACCGAGGCGGGGCACGCGTTGGTCGAGGCGACGGTGGATCGGGTACTGACCCGCGAGGCCGAGCTGATCGACGGGCTCACTCCCGATCAGCAGACGCAGCTCGCGAGCCTGCTGGCGATCCTGTTCCGCGACGTACAGCACAGGCTGGGCGACGACCGGCTCAGCCAAGTGGGCGACGAGCACGCCTGACCGCGCCGCGCCCTCGGACGCCCACCGCCCGCGCCCCGGCCACCCGCGCGCGGCGCCGTGGATCCGCCTACCCCCGTGCCCCTGTCGCCGCAGCCCCGCGCGCTCCCGCGGTCGCCGACGCCGCGTCCGCCGGTCGCGGGTCGGCCGACCCACCCGTCACATACCCGATCGTCTCCGCGTCCGCCGGCGTGCACACCAGCACCGTGGTCTCCGGAGCCTCCGCCGGCATCAGCAGCGACATCGTGAACCGCAACGGCACACCCCGCGGATCCCGGCCTTCGCCCGTCCCGTCGCCGTCGACCGGGCCGGACCGCTCGGCCTCCGACGGGGCCCCGGCCACACCTCCCGCCGCCCGCGATCGCCCTGCGGCCCGGGCCGCCGGCCCCCACACCCGCACCGTCCGGGTCGCGAACACGCCCACCGCGCGGCAGTGCCACCACGCCGCCAGGTCCGGGCGCGCGGCGCGCAGGTCCGCCGCGATCGCGCGGTCGCGTGCGTCGTCGGGGCGGGTGCGAAGGTGCCGGACCAGGTCGAGCGCGATCGTCTCCCGCTCGGGGAACCCCGGCTCGTACGCCGGATCGGTCAGCAGCATCAGCAGCAGGTTGCGGCGCTCGGTCGGCACCGCGCCCGGATCGGGCCAGGTCGCCCGCCAGGCGTCGTTCCAGGCCAGTACGTCCAGCGCCCGGTCCAGCACCAGCGCGGGCGTGGCCGGCCAGCTCTCGACCATCGCCCGGAGGCCGTCGGCCGGAGTCGCGCCCGGGCCGGCCGGTACGTGGAAGCCGGCGAGTTCCAGGACGTGCCGACGCGCGTCGGGGTCCAGGCGCAGCGCCCGCGACACCGCTTCGAGGACCTGGCGCGAGGTGTCCACCCGGCCCTGTTCGAGCCACGTGTACCAGGCCACCCCGACCCCCGACAGCGCGGCGACCTCCTCGCGGCGCAGGCCCGGTGTCCGGCGGCGCGGTGATCGGGGCAGTCCGACGGCTTCGGGGGCGAGCAGTTCGCGGTGCGCGCGCAGGAATCCGCCCAATTCGCGCCGGCGATCCGGCTCGTCCTCGGTGGCCATCGGCCCAGCCTATGACCGTTGCTCACCGTATGAACCGGAACCTGCCCCCGCCGCGGCGATGCCGCGAGGGTGGTGGACGTACCGACGAACGCCGCCGGCGCCGACCGGCCCGGCACACAGCCAAGGGACCTCGATACCGATGACCACCGAACCGACGACCGCATCGACCGCATCGACCGCCCCACCGACGGCCGAGCAAACGACCGGATCGACGACCGACACCGAAACCGGGGCCAACATCATGTGGCGCCGCAGCAACGACTCGTCCACGCTCGCCACGCCCCGCGCGTTCCTGCGGGTCTTCGTGGAACCCGGCGACCTGGAGCGGGCGACCACGTTCTACGAGGAGCTCCAGGGGGTCGAGCGCGACATGTGGTTCACCTTCCGGGAGTTCGGCATCGCGCTCTCGGCGGTCGGCGGCTTCCTGCTGATCGAGGGGGAGGCCGAGACGGTCGAACGGTTCCGGTCCACCACCGGCACCCTGCTCGTCCCGGAACTGGCCCCCTACCTCGAACGCCTGACGGCGGCCGGCGCCGAGATCACCGAGCCGCCGCGCCGCGTACCCACCGGTGCCGGCCTCACCGCGCGGCACCCCGACGGCACGATCGTCGAGTACGTGGAACACCGGCCGACGCCGGACGGCCGCTGAACCACACCGGGCCGACCGGGGTACCCGGCACGTGGTCCCGGACGTCACACCACGCCGCCGGCCTCCTGATCGGCCGGATACACCGAGATCTCCACCAGGTTCCAGTCCGGGTCCCGCACGTACACGCTGTCGATCGGCCCCAGCGCGCCCGTGCGCCGCACCGGCCCCTCCTCGATCGGCACTCCCGCGCGGAGCAGCTCGGCGGTGATCGCGGTGAGTGGGGGTTCGGCCACGAAGCACAGGTCCGCGCTGCCGGGGGTGGCGGCGCGGGCCTTCGGCTCGAACTCGGCACCCGCCCGGTGCAGGTTGATCTTGCCCGCGCCGAACCGCAGCGCGTGTCTGTCGTCGCCGAACGTCACCGGCTCCATGCCGAGCACGCCGGCGTAGAAGTCGATCGTGGCGCCGATGTCGGCGACGGTCAGCACGAGATGGTCGAGCCGTTCGATACGCATGGTCCTCCCTTGACACCGTTCGCCGGTTGGATCGGCGACCCGACACCGGATCGGCGCGGGCTCCCCATCACTACCATCGGTTCGCCGGTCGCTACCGGGTGCCGGCCTTCGTGTTCGCGAGCACGCGTTCGCACTCGGCCCACGCGGGGGCGCTGAGCAGCGGGCGGAAGCCGGTGAGCAGGTCGAGGAGGGCCGCACCCCAGCGCGCGTGGGCCTGCGGGTCGATCTTGACGATATCCAGTTCGTTGGCCGCGGTGAGCTCGGCGAAGTCGCGACGCTCGGCCTCGGTGGGCCGGTAGGTCCGGCCGGTGAATCGGTCCCGGAAGGTGCCGTCGACGAGCGTGCCGTGGCTGGCGGCCCGGTCGCAGCTCGCGTAGAAGTACACGATGCGCTCGGCGTCCACGCCGATCCGACCGGCGAGTTCGGCACGGCGGTCGAGCGGTAGCAGCGCGGTCGCGAAGCCGTCGGTGCCGTAGAACGCGTGGCACAGGCCGGCGCTGCGCAGTTCGGGGCGGGCGCCCCAGGTCTCGAGTAGTGCCTCGACCCGGCTCAGATGGGCGAGCAGGGTTCCGCCGGGATGTTCGATGCGGTCCCCACCGAGCATGCGGATGTAGTCGACGATCATGTGCCACCCCTTGCCATGTAATGGGTCGGCGCCGATGGTTCGGTGGCCGCCCGATGACTTCGGGTTCACGATAGCGCTGACGGACCGTCAGATCCCAGGGGCTCCGGAATACACCTTGCGAGGTGTTCGGGTTCGGCCCGGCGATCACAATGCGGGGAATGACGGCATGGTCGTCCGCTTTGTGGATAGCGTCGAGGTCTGCTGCGAACGAGTACGGAGATCACCGTGGGACCGGATCAATTCTGTCTGGTGTTGTTGCGACGCATGGGCGATTACCAACCCGACCTGGTCGCCGACGCCGTCCGCGAGTTGGAGTTCACCCGCACCCGGATGCGCGAGGTCAACGCGCAGTGGCAGCGCATGGTGCGCTCCCGCTCGGTCGGCGGCTCGGGCCGCGCGTACCGGGCCGCGCTCGGCGAACCGGCCGGCCGGGCCGAGCGCAGGATCGGGGATCTCACCGCCGACGCGCAGTGGTGGGTGTTGCCGCTGTGGCCGAAGTTGCGCTTCGAGGTGCTCACCGGCCCCGACGGGCGGGTCTGGCAGGAATGGCTGGTCAGAGCCGATCCCGCCGGCATTCCGCCCGTCGAGACGGTGGCCGACCTGCGGCCGTGGGAGTTCGTCATCGGCGACGTCGCCCACGCGTTCCCGCACCTGCGCCATGTGGAGGGGTCGGCGCCGAGTCGGTGGGGCAGCTTGATCACCGAGGGTGAGGAGACCTACCGCCTGGACTTCGTCTGGGGCCTCCTCCAAAACGTCACCCGCCTCGACGCGGCGGCCGACCCGACGATCCCGGCCGAGCAGGCGGGGTAGCTACGCGGCGGACTACCTCGTCGTGTCGGCGTCCGTCGTCGCGCCGAACGCCCTCCCCGGGCGGAGCCGGGGAGGGCGCGGCGCCGGTCGGGTGGGACCGGGTCGACCGACCGCCGCCGTCGGAGGCCGCGTCGCCGCCTCACCCGTCGAAGCGCACCCGTAGCGACTCCGGTCCGCGAAGCGCCGTACCGAGCAGGCCCCGGATCCGGGTCGGCTCGGTGAGTCGCATCGTCGGCAGGCGTTGCAGCAGCACCTTGAGCGCGGCCCGGATCTCGGCGAGCGCGAGCCAGGTGCCCAGACACACGTGCGGGCCGTCGCCGAAGGCGAGCGTCGGCCGGACCCGGCGGCCGATGTCGAACACGTCGGGGTCCGGGTAGTGCGCCGGGTCCCGGTTCGCCGCCGTGATGGCGAAGATCAGCGGGGTCTCCGCCGGTATGTCCAGCCCCAGACCCTGCCAGTCGCGGACCGGCGCGGGGCAGATCCGGGGCAGCAGTCCCACCGGCGGCTCCCAGCGCAGCGACTCCTCGACCGCCCACTCCAGTTCCGTGTCCGGGTCGGCCAGCACCCGCGCCATCTGCTCGGGGTGGGTGAGCAGCGCGTACAGGGCGTTGCCCAGGCCCAGGTAGGTGGTGTCGGCGCCGGCCGGGAAGAGCAGCCGCAGGAAGGACAGGATCTCCTCGTCGGTGAGCCGGCGGCCCTCGGCCTCGGTACCGGCCAGCGTCGAGAGCAGGTCGTCGCCCGGGTCCATCCGGCGGCGCGCGACGATCGGCGTGACGTACTCGGTGAACTCGCGCGACGCGCGCTCGGCCGCGTCCGGCGCCATCGGGAAGTGGAACAGGTCGACGGCCCAGCGGCGGAAACGTTCCTCGTCGTCGACCGGCAGCCCGAGCAGGCGGGTGATCACCTGGACCGGGTAGCCGTGCGTGAACTCGGTGACCAGGTCGGCCTCTCCACGCGCCTCGAAGCGGTCGACGAGTTCATGCGCGAGGGGTTCCAGGATCGCCTCGACCTGGTCGGTGACGATCCTGCGGCGGAAGGCCGGCACCACGAGCTTGCGGTTGATCCGGTGCTCGGCGCCGCGCATGCACTGGATGGTGTGCCCGAGCACGGGTTCGGTGGTCGCGGAGTAGATCGCGGACGCGGGGAACGACTCCTCGTCCTTGAACGCCGCACTCACCAGATCGTGGGTCAGGAACATCACCGCGCGCGTCCCCAGAAACGGCACGATCGCGTACGGCTTCCGCGCCCGAGCCGCCGCGATCAACTCGTGCGCGTCGGGGATGTCGTCGAAGGCGAAGTCGTATCCCTCGATGTCGAAGGGCGCGTCCAAGTCACGCACCATATGCACATCGCTCATCCGGACTCCCTGGTCAGCCCTCGGCGCCGCCTCGCAACCACCTGGTATCGATGGGCGGTTGACGAATATTCGTCGCCGAAGTGACGTATATTCATTGACTCTAGGCATGACGTCGAGCCCGGACAAGAGGCCCCCATGGTTGCTTCACCACCCACCGATCGGGTCGTGGCCGTCGTCGAGTTGATCGCCGCCGCGCCGATCGGATTGAGCGTGTCGGAGGTGGCCGCGCGCCTGGACCTGAACCGGTCCACGGCGACCGCCGTGCTCGCCGCCTTGGAGACGCCGGGGTGGGTGCAGCGCGGGGCCGATCGGCTCTACACGCTCGGGCCGGGTCTGCTGGCGGTCGCCGACGCGGTACACGCGCGGGTTCGGCCGCCGGGCGATACGGCGGAGGTGTTGGCGGGGCTCGCGGAACGGGTCGGCTGCGGGGTGGCGTTGTCCCTGGTCGGCGCGGACCACGTGGTCTTCCTCGTGGTGGAGCCGGGTCCGGGGCGGGTGCCGGCGGGGATCGAGGTGGGCACCCGGCTTCCGCTGCGACCACCCGCGGGCGCGTCGGTGATGCCGTGGCGACCGGCCGCCGAACGGGCCGCGTGGCTCGCCCACGCCCCGGAGTTGGCGCCGGCCCTGGACACGATCCGGGCCCACGGGGTCGCCGCGTGGCGCCCACACACCGACTCGACGGAACTGCTGGCCGTTCTGCGGGACGTGGTGGGCCTGCTGGACGAACACCCGGGCCGGACCGCCCTCCGCGAACGCGTCCGCACCCAACTCGCCTCGATCAGCGCCCACCCGTACACGGACGCCGAGTTGACCTCGGACCAACCCCTCCCCCTGAGCTACCTGGCCGCCCCCGTCCGCGACTCCCGGGGCCGCCCGACGCACGAACTGCAAATCGGGCCCCTACGCAATGCCGTAGGCCCGGCGGAGCGCCAGACCTACATCACGGAGCTGCGCGCGACTGCGGCCCACCTGTCCACGATGGGCCACTCCCGGCACGTCGACGCCTCGGACTCGGGCCCACGCCGTTGAACGCTCGGTAACACTGCCATGATCATCATCATGGGTATCCGCATCTCACCGGCCGAGGTGGGCGACTACCACCGGGTCCTGGCCGACCACCCCCGCTATTGGGGCGAACGCGATCTCCGATCGCTGCATCTGCTCGCACTGATACAGGAGTTCGGCGCGACCTGCCTGGTCGCCCGAGCCGAGGACGGTATCCGTGGGTACGTCTTCGGATTCGTCACCCCGGAAGGCACCGGCTACGTACACCTGATCGCTACGCGGAACGACGCTCGCGGCACCGGTCTCGGACGTCGCCTGTACGCGGCGTTCGCCGAAGCGGCCGAACGTCAGGGCGCACGGCGTTTGAAGGCGATCACGTCGGTCGAGAACACCGGCTCGATCGCCTTCCATCGCAGCCTCGGCTTCGACGCGAGGATCATCGACGACTACAACGGCCCCGACCAGCCGATGGCCGTCTTCCACCGAGACCTCCCGTTCGACGTCTCGCCCTCCCGACCGACCGGCCCTCGCTCGTAGTTGCGCTCCGAACCGTCACTGCTTGGGCCCTGACATCATCGGCCGTGCGGACGGGAAGCAGGACACCCCGTCGCTCGCGGTCAAGGTGACGGGGCGCCCGAAGCGCGAATTACACGCGCAAGGATGCCGTCAGGGCCTCCCAAGAGGATGCGTCGACAATAAGGTGCCCAACGCTCGGATCCTTACTATCGCGCACTACCGCACCACCCTTGATCGACCCTGCCGCTTCGACACATTCATTCGTGGCACCGCTATAGCTGCTCTTGCGCCATGCGCCGACCACGGCATCGAATGAGAACACGATTCACCTCTATTAGAGTTTCGCGATTGCTTGTCGGATTGCATTTTGAGATGCTTCCGGATCCAGGGCCGAGGACCTGAGCTTATCGTAAACCAGCGTGTAGAAATCGGTTTCGGTCTGCTTCTCTACGTACAGAGAGCTTGTCAGATTCTCCAGAAACACGACGTCCGTATCCCCTACCATCGGGAATCCGAAGATGATGAACGGCCCACTCATCCCCGCGTGAGCTCCGGCACTCATAGGCAGTATCTGAACATCGACATTAGGTCGCACCGATAGATCCAGAAGCCGATCGAGCTGGGCCTTCATCACACTTGCACCACCGACCGGGGCAAGGATCGCGGGCTCGCAAATGATTGCGCTCACGCGGACAACCGGGTCGGTCTTTTCCAAGACGCCCTGTCGTGCCATGCGGACTTCGAGAAGCGTCTCCGTCGTCGCCGGATCGATGGCGGCCGGATTAGCGGAGTGAACTGCTCGGGCGTATTCTTCAGTCTGAAAGAGACCGGGAATTAGCAAAGTCTGGAAACCTCGGATATAACTCGCCGCTGCTTCCAGCTCGATTACGTCCGCATAAGACGAGGGCAGCGTGTCGCTGTAATCCTGCCACCAACCACGCTTGGCGCCTTCCCGAGCGAGCGCTTCCAGCGTCGTCCGGATATCGGCATCGTCTACGCCGTATAGGTTGAGCAGTTCCCTGACATCGCGAGCCCGAACACCGGAACGCCCGTTTTCAATGCGGCTGATCTTGGTCTTGTGGCACTCAAGGACCACCGCGGCGTCGTCCAGCGTCCGCCCCACCCCTTCCCGCAGCCGCCGTAGCTCTGATCCCAGACGTCGCCGACGCACTGTCGGGTTCTGCTCAATCGGCACGCACCCACCTCCATGTGCGGATCAGTCTGCCGTCTCGCAGACGGAGGAGACAGCGAGAAGTGACATAGGACGTTCTCAAGTACACATGTTGCACTTCAGCACTGATTCAGTGCACGCTACGTACAGCGACATCACCGACACTCACTGGTGATCTTGTGAGCCGGTCGCGCCCCGTCGCGCGGCCGATCCGTCGCGCCTTGAACTGCCCCGGCGTCGGTCTCGGTCGCGCGTGGTCCCGGCGCCGGGGCGCGTGGTCTTGCAAGGGAGTGGCATGACGAAATCGATGCATCCGCCCGGTGGGGTGCGGACGTTGAGCGTGGATCAGTACGCCATTCGGCGGTGGATCATCCGTCGGGTTCGTGCTCGGTATCCCCGGTTGGTCGTTCGGGGTGCACCTCGTGGGCGGTTGTCGTGAGCCGTGGGGCGGGGTTCGTGGTCGGTGTGGACGGGGAAGCCGTGCCGATCGTCGTGGCACGGGAGTTGCCCCCGCGAGAACAGCCCGAACCCTTGCGCCACTCCGTCGGCGACTGGGTCGCACCGCGTCCCGGGCTCGGCCACGACGCCCACCCCGCCGGATGCGTCGAAAGGGCCGAGGACTCCGCCGGGCTCGACAACGACCAAGTGGTCATGGTGTGTCCGCCGACCGGCACGCCGTACCTGCTGAAGGGCTCCGAGTTGTACCGGGTCAAGTCGCCACGTTGACCCTCATGTTCGCTCCGCCCGGACGCCTGGGAAGGACACCGGGCGGTGTTCGCACCATCCGAGCACTACCGACGCGCAAGGTGGGGCACATGGCAGACGACGAATACGAAATCACAGGTGGGAACGCGAACTGCGCGCACGAGTGGTGGCACTGGTCGGGGGAAGACCGCTGCCGAAAGTGCCCGGCGGTCAGCAGGAAGAAGTAGACGATCGGACCCCGTGACCGAAGCGAAAGGCAACCCATGGAACGCCGCTGGACATGGACCGAACTACCCGACACGGTCCGGGCGGACATCGAGACGGTCACGGGGCCCGTACGCACCGCGGAACCACCCGGCGAGGGCCTGACATCACCCTTCACGGCCGTGCTGCGAGCCCCCGGGCGCAGGGTGTTCGTCAAGGGCACGCCGACCACGAACGGCAAGGCCCTCGACCACCAACGACGGGAGGCATTGGCCGCCCCCTCGGTCGGCGGACGTGTCGCCCCGACCCTGCTCGCCCACCTCACGCCGCCCGGCTGGGACGTACTGCTTTTCACGCACGTACAAGGCCGCTACGCCGACGTCTCCCCCGGCGGATCCGACCTGTCGCCCCTCGCCTACGCGTTGAGCCGAGCCGGCCGCGTACGCCCGCCGCACGGACTCGCCCTGCCCTGTCTCGCGGACCGTTGGGCCGAACACCTCACACCGACCGAACGCGCCCTCCTCGGCGGAACACACCTGCTGCACACCGACCTGAACCCCTGGAATGTGCTCATCGAAGACGACAGCGCCGGCGGACGCGCCTACTTCGTGGACTGGGGGATGTCTGCCATCGGTCCCGCCTGGGCCGAACTCGCTTACGTATACCTGCTGTTGCTGTGGTCGGATCACACCACCGAATCCGCACACGCGTGGCTGCGCGGATTCCCGGCATGGCGCGCGGCATCCAACGCCGGCATCCGCGCCTTCGTCACCGGAGCGACCGCGGAAGCGAACGCCCGAGACCTACCCGACCAAGCCCAACGATGGAAATCGCTACTCGCCCGGTAACGACCCCGTCGTGACCCACCCATGAAAGAAGCCCCGGCGACCGCTGGAACGGTCCCGGGATCGGCCGACAGCTTACGAGGAGCTGACGACGTGACCCACTTTATCGCGGCCGTTTTCGGATGGCTGCGCCGACGACGCACCCCGCCGACGCCGGACGGGCAGCCCGCCCGACCTACCGCGCCGAAGCGCCCTCGACCGAGCCGTCCCGCCAACCCGAAGCCGCAGACCCACCCCCAGTGGCGCACCTTCGTACCACGCGCCCCCTCCCCCGTCGCGGACGACGGCCCGCCCGTGCAGGACTCGGCGACGGTCGTCCCGCCGTACCTGATGACGCCCCGAGAAGTCGACGAGCGCAGGCGCAAGATCGCCCAAGCCAGACAGGCACACCTCGCCGCCGCGGTCCCGGACCCCACCCCCCGACCCGCGTCCCACCGCCGCCCCCGCCCGGCCCGTGGCGCGGGGGCGACAGCGTGATCCCCGCGCCGCCCCACCGCTGCCGCTGACACGACGGACACGCACGCCGGTCCCGAGTCCCACCCGGGACTCGGGACCGGCGGCGGTGCGTTCCGGACCGACGCGGGATCTCACGCGACCCGCTGCGCCACGCGCGTGTCGACCTCGTCCTCCCTGGCCGTGGGCAGATCACGCTGATGGGCCAGCGGCGAGAAGAGCAGGATCAGGGCCGCGGCCGGGATGGCCACCGCCATCACCCAGACCGTGGGACGGACCCCGATCGTCGAGCCCAGGGTGCCGGCCAGGACCGCGCCCAGCGGGATCGTGCCGTAGTTGACGAACTGCATGCTCGCGGTCATCCGACCCAGCAACCGCGGCGGGCAGTAGCGCTGTTGGAAGCCCGCCTTGATCACGTTGCCCGCCACGACGCCGGCCACCATCGCGAAGTTGCCCACCACGAACAGCACGAGCCGTACGCCCCCACCGGTCAGCGGCATCAGCAGGACAAGCACCGGCAGGCCCAACTCGAACACGATCGTGGCCCGCGCGGTGCCGATCCGTGCCGCGACCCGGCGCCCGACGAACGCCCCCGCGACGCCCCCGAGCGAGCCGATCGCGATCAGGCCGCCGACCACTCCGGGACTGACCCCCACGGTCCGGACCAGGAACACCACCTGGATCGATTGCAGCCCGACCAGACCGAGGTTGGACGCGCCACCGAACAGCGCGAACGTACGCAGCCACCGGTCGTGCGCGACCAGCCGCAGACCCTCGCCGATCTCGCGGACCAGCGAACGCCCGGCCCCCGAGTCGTCGGCCGCCCCGGCCGCTCCGGCCGCCCCGTCCGGCTCGTGCGGCGGTTCGCGGTGCCGGATGCCCAGCAGACACGTGAACGAGGTCAGGAACGTGCCCGCGTTGACGAACATCCCGTTGACCGCGCCCACGAGTTGCGCGATCAGGCCGCCCGCGCCGACCCCCGCGATCTGCGCGGCGGACGCGCTGCCGTGCAGCTTGCTGTTGCCCTCGGCCTGGTCGGCGGGCCCCAGCAGGCTCGGCAGGTAGGCGGTGTACGCGGTCTGGAAGAAGACCGCGGACACCCCGGTCGCGAGCGTGATCACCAGCAGCAGACCGACACTCAACAACCCCGCGAAGTGCGCGAGCGGTACCGCCAGGAACAGCGCGCAGGAAGCCGCCGCGGCGCCGAGCATGATCGGACGACGCGCTATTCGGTCCACCCACACGCCCACCGGCAGCCCGATCAGCAGCCACGGCAACCACGCCGCCGCGCTGAGCAGGCCGACCTGGAACGTGCTCGCGTCCAGCGTGGAGACCGCGATCAGCGGCATCGAGACGCTGGTGACCGAGGCGCCGAACTTGCCCGTGGTCTCACCGAACCACAACAGGCGGAAGTCACGGTGTCGGCGCAGCAGTCCACTCATGTCGATTCCTGGGATCGGCGCGGAAGGGCCTGGTACTGGAGCACCACCGTGATCGCGCCGGGCTGCTCCGGTGCTTGCGTGTACTCGCTCACGAGCGCGACCACACGATCGTTGAGCTCGGCCATCTGATCGGCCGTCAGGCGCGCGCCGCTCCAGTCCGAGACGGCTCGGGCCCGCACCCATTCGGGGCCCATCTCCTGGGCGTCGGCGTACGTGGCCACCATGCGCTCGGCCTGCTGCCGCAGGGCCTCGTCCTCGTAGACCGCCAGCGCGCCGCTCGTCTCCGGGTCGTCCCGGAAGTCGCTGGTGTTGAGCTGGCGCGGGTTGTAGACGGCCCGCCACCAGCGCTCGCGCTTGGTGCCTCGGTCGGGGTCGTCCTCGATGAAGCCGTGCTCGGCCAGCGTGCGCAGGTGCCAACTGACCGTGCCGGTGCTCTCGCCGAGTCGCGCGGCGAGATGGGTGGCGGTCGCGGGGCCGTCCAGCTTGAGAAGTTCGACGATGCGCATGCGTAGCGGGTGGGCCAGGCCACGCAGGCTGCGGGCGTCCATCCGCGGAAGTGGATTGGGCATGACCCGACTCTAATATGCAGAGACTTCTCTGCAAAGGACTCTTGGCAAAGAAGTCTCTGCAAATGGTTCTCTGCAAGTGTCGCGACGGGTCGCCCGAGCCGAGCCGACCGTTCCGAGTCGAGCCGACCGAGCCGAGTCGAGTCGAGTCGAGTCGAGTCGAGCCGAGCCGACCAATCCGATCGACCGATCCGAGCCGACCGATCCGAGTCGGCCGATAGCCGCCCGACCTCAGGGCACGCCGTCGTCCAGAGCCACCGGCCCCGGCGACGGCGTGCAACACGGCTCCCCCGGCCCCCCGGGCACCCCGGGCACCTCGCTCGGCCCCGGCACCACGGGCGCCGTGGGACTGATCGGCACCGGGACCGGGGTCGGCCGCGGCCCGTCCGAGTCGTGGGTGAGGTGCAGGACGAGGGTCGCCACCAGGCCGATCACGATCACGGCCACGCCGACGAGGGCCTGGACGGTCTCGCGGTGCGGGCGGCGTCGTTTCTCGGACATAGCGCCACGTTAGGCATGTTCGGGGTGCGCCGGCAGGCATGGCACACGACTTTCGACGGAGGTGTCGCGACCCGGCGGGTCGGTACCGTCGCGAGCATGCGCACCACCCCCGCCGCCTGGGCCGCCGACCTGGCCCTGTGGACCCTGCTCGGCATCGGCATGCTGACCGTCAACCCACCGCTGCCGCTGTCCGCCACGCACGCCGCGACGCTGGCGATCTGCCTGGTCGGCGGCGCCGTGCTGGGCCGGGCGTATCCGCCCGCCGCGCTCGCGCTGACCGTGTTCATGGCCCAGCTCGACTCCCGCTGCTACGCCGCCGTGGCCCTCGCCGCGTTCCTGGCCGGGCGGCGCTCCGCGGACGGACCGGGCCTACCCGGGCGGCTGGTCTCGGTGCTGGTGCCGGCCGCGCTCGGAGCCTGGATCGAGTCGCCGAGCACGGCCGAACTCGCGGTGCTGCCCGCCGAACTGCTGGGCCTGGCGGCGGTGCCCTGGCTGATCGGGCGGTACCGCTACCAGTGGGTCGCGCTGCACCGACGCGGCTGGGAGCAGGCCGCACGGCTGCAACGCGAGCGGGATCTGGTCGAGGAACGCACCCGGCTGCGCGAACGGGCCCGGATCGCCCAGGACATGCACGACTCGCTCGGCCACGACCTGAGCCTGATCGCGCTGCGCGCCGCGGCCTTCGAACTCGACGCGACGCTCACCGACGCGCAGCGCGAACGGGCCGGCCAACTGCGGGCCGGCGCGGGTGCGGCGACCGAGCGGCTGCACGAGATCATCGGCGTGTTGCGGGAGAACGACGAACCGGCGCCGGTGGACCCGGTGCACGAGGACCTGGACACCCTCGTGGCGCGCTGCCGCGCCTCGGGCATGGTGATCCGCCACACGGTCGAGCCGGCCCCCGAGCCGACCGCCGAACCGGTCGCGCTGCCGCCGATGGTCGATCTCGCGCTGCACCGGATCGTGCGCGAGTCACTGACCAACGCGGCCAAACACGCGCCGGGCGCGGTGGTGCGGATCACGGTCACCCACGGCCGCGAACGCACCACCGTCGAGATCGCCAACGGCCCCGCCCCGCGTCCGCCCGAGTCCGCGCCGGTCGGCAGCGGCCACGGCCTGGTCGGGATGCGCGAGCGGGCCCGACTCCTGGGCGGCACGCTGACCGCTGCGCCGGACGCGGACGGGTTCCGGGTGCTGGCCCACCTCCCGCACCACGCCGCACCGGCCCGCTCGGACACCACCAACCACGTGGAACAGGGCCGGCGCATCCGCCGCCGGTTCGTCAAGACGCTGGTGTGGACCGGCGCGGGCGTGCTGCTCGCCGGATCGGCGTACGCGCTGACCACCCAGGGCGAGTCGGTGGCGCCGCGCGACTTCGACCGCATGCGGATCGGCCAGACCCGCGCCGAACTGGCCTCGATGTTGCCGGACGACCAGAGCGACCACCGCCCGGAGCGGGAGCCGCCGATCCCGACCGGCGCCGCGTGCGAGTACTACCCGAACGGCGACTTCCTGCCGAGCCGGCTGTTCCGCCTGTGCTTCGTCCGCGGCGTGCTGGTCGCCAAGGACGACGTGCCGCTCGAACAGCGACGCGGCCGGGACGACACACACTGACGAACCGAGCCGGACCGGCCCGCTCCACCCCATCCCACGCACCCCATCGCACCGCACCGCACGCCACCGCACACCACCCACGCACCCACGCACCCACCCGAGGAGCCACCGCGTTGAGCACCACCGAGCAGTCCACGACCACCATCCGGGTCCTGATCGCCGAGGACGAGCGGCTGATCCGCACCGGCGTGCGGATGGTGTTGACCGCCGACCCCGGGATCGAGGTGGTGGCCGAGGCCGCCGACGGCCGCGAGGCGATCGAGCAGGCCCGGCTGTGGCGCCCGGACGTGGTGCTGATGGACATCCGGATGCCGAACCTGGACGGCCTGGCCGCGACCGCCGAACTGCGCCGCGCGGTACCGGATACGGCCGTGGTGATCCTGACCACGTTCGGTGAGGACGAGTACATCGCGACCGCGCTGGACAGCGGCGCCACCGGGTTCCTGCTCAAGTCCGGCGACCCGCGCGAACTGATCGCGGGCGTGCGGGCGGCGGCGGAGGGCGGCGCGTACCTGTCCCCGAAGGTGGCCAAGCGGGTGATCAGCGGGATGGTCCCGGGCCGGCCCGCGCGCGAGGTGGACGCCGGGGCGCGGGTGGCGCTGCTGACCGCGCGCGAGCGGGAGGTCCTGGCGCTGGTCGGCGCCGGCCTGGCCAACGCGGAGATCGGCCGCCGGCTGCACCTGGTCGAGGGCACGGTCAAGACGCACGTGAGCGCGATCCTGGCCCGCCTGGGGGTGCGCAACCGGGTCCAGGCCGCGATCGTGGCCTACGAGGCGGGCATGGTCGACTGAGCGGCGGGCGACACCCGGTGGGAGTCGCCGCCGCCTTCGCGCACCGCGTCGCCCGGCGCCGGGCCCACCCGGTCGCGGCGGACCTGCGCGGACACTCTCCACCTGCGGGTTTCGGCGAGAGGATAACGTGGCGGGCGCGCTGTCCGGGGCATGGTCGAGACCGGTTCCGGGCAGTGGCCCCCTTCCGTGTTCCGCCCATGCCCGTGAGGAAATCCGTGGACAAGCCCGTATTGCTCACCGTCGACGACGATCCGGCCGTATCCCGCGCCGTGGCCCGTGACCTGCGGCGACAGTACGGCGACCGACACCGCGTCGTGCGCGCCGAATCCGGCGCACAGGCCCTGGAGGCACTGGCCGAACTGCACGAGCGGGGCGAGCGGGTCGCGGTGCTGATCGCCGACCAGCGCATGCCGCAGATGGACGGCGTGGCATTCCTGGAACAGGCCGCACACCTGTACCCGCGCGCGAAACGGGTGCTGCTGACCGCCTACGCGGACACCGGCGCGGCGATCCGGGCGATCAACGACGTGGACATCGACCACTACCTGCTCAAGCCGTGGGATCCACCGGAGGAACGCCTGTACCCGGTCCTGGACTCGCTGATCACCGCGTGGGAGACCGCGCCGGTGCCGGACGAGAGCTGGGCCACGGTGATCGGCGCGCGCTTCTCCGCGCCGTCCTTCGAACTGCGCGACTTCCTCGCCAACAACGGCGTGCCCTACCGCTGGTACGACGTCACCCAGGCCGAGGCGCGGCGGTTGATGCGCGAGACCGGCACCACCGAGGCCGACGTGCCGGTGGTGATCGCGCCGGACTCGACCGTGCTGCGGGGCCCGTCCAAGGGCGAACTGGCCGAGTACGTCGGCCTGTCCGTGACCGCCTCCGGCGACCTGTACGACGTGGTGATCGTCGGCGGCGGCCCGGCCGGCCTGGGCGCCGCGGTATACGCGGCCAGCGAGGGGCTGCGCACGCTGCTGGTGGAGCGCCAGGCCACCGGCGGGCAGGCCGGGCAGAGTTCGCGGATCGAGAACTACCTCGGCTTCCCGGACGGCATCTCCGGCTCGCAGTTCATCGGTCGGGCACGCCGTCAGGCGCTCAAGTTCGGCGCCGAGATAGTCAGTACGCGCGATGTGACCGAATTGGGGGTGGAGGGCGAGGTGCGCACCATCTCGTGCGAGGGCGACGTCGTCGCCCGGGGCCACGCGATCGTGCTCGCCACCGGCGTGTCCTACCGCACCCTGGAGGCGCCCGGATTGGCCGAACTCACCGACCGGGGCGTGTACTACGGCGCCGCGCTGACCACCGGCCCGGACACCCGCGACCAGGACGTGTACATCGTCGGCGCGGCCAACTCGGCGGGTCAGGCCGCGGTGTTCTTCGCCCGCTATGCCCGCCGGGTGATCATATTGGTGCGTGGCGCGGGCCTGGAGGCGTCCATGTCGCACTACCTGATCGAGCAGTTGGCGCAGATCCCCAACGTCGAGGTGCGTGTGCGCACCGAGATCACCCACGCGCACGGCACCGGCCGGCTGCGCGAACTCACTTTGCGCGACCGCGACTCCGGCAAGGAGGAGACGGTGCCCGCGTCGTGGTTGTTCGTGTTCATCGGCGCCAGCCCGCGCACCGCGTGGCTGGACGGCAGCGGGGTGCGCCGCGACCGGGACGGCTACATCCTCACCGGCGGCGAACTCCTCGACGACTGCGACGGCGAGCTCGACGGCTGGAATCGACCGCCGTTCGTCCAGGAGACCGCCGTGCCCGGCGTGTTCGCCGCCGGCGACTCGCGCGCGGCCTCGGTCAAGCGGGTCGCCTCGGCGGTCGGCGAGGGTGCGATGACGGTGATGCTGGTGCACCGCTACCTGGACACCCTGAACACCCGGATCCCGCAGACGGAGGGCTCGCGATGAGTGTGTGCGACGTGTTGCCGCCCGAGGAACTGCGCACGCTCTTCCTGTTCGAGAAGCTCGCCGACGAGCACCTGGACTGGCTGTGCGCGCACGGCAAGGTCAAGGCGTTCCCGGCGAACACCACGCTGTACCACGAGGGCGACCCCGGCGAGTGCTTCTTCGTGCTGCTCTCCGGCGAGGTCACCATGAACCGGATGGTGCGCGGCGGCGAGTTGGAGGTGCACCGCTCGTCGATGCGCGGCGCCTACGTCGGCGCCGCGCTCGCGCTGGACGGCGAGGACGACGCGACGCCGGCCGTGCACGCGTACGGCAACACCGCGCGCACGCACGTCGACTCGACCTTCTTCGTGCTGCCCGCCGCCGCGTTGGCGCAGGCCTTCACCGAGTGGTTCCCGATGGCCGCGCACCTGGTCGCGGGCATGTTCCTGGGCGCGCGCCGCAACGGCTCGGCGGTCGGGCAGCGCGAGCGCATGGTGGCCCTGGGCACGCTCACCGCCGGGCTCACCCACGAGTTGGGCAACCCGGCCGCGGCGGCCGAGCGGGCGGCCGCGAACCTGCGTACCCGGCTCGGCGAACTGCGCTCGGCCCGCGCCGAGTTGGCCCACGCGGGCGCGAGCGCCGAGGCGCTGGCGGCGCTGGAACGCCTACAGGAGGAGGTGCTGGCGCACCGGGCCGGCGAGCCGCCTCGGCTGCGCCCGCTGGAGTTCTCCGACCGGACCGACGAAGTGGCCGAGGTCTTCGAGGACCTGGACATCGCGGACGCGTACGAGACGGCGCCGTCGTTCGTGAACGTGGGGCTGTACGAGGACTGGGCCCGGGACGCGGGTGCGGCGCTCGGCCCGGCGGCGCGCCCGGGGCTGACCTGGCTCGCCGCCAACCTGGAGGGCGAGGCGCTGCTCGACGAGGTCGCCGACGCGCTGGGTCGGATCACCGAACTGCTGGCCGCGGCCGGGCAGTACACCCAGATGGACCGGGCCCCGTACCAGGAGACCGACCTGCGCAAGGGCCTGGACAGCACGGTGGCGATGCTGGCCGGCCCGCTGCGCGACATCCGGGTCGAGCGCGAGTACGCCGCGGACCTGCCGAAGATCCAGGCCTACCCGGCCGAGCTCAACCAGGTGTGGACCAACCTGATCGACAACGCCGCGGACGCGATGGGCGGCAAGGGCACGCTGACCCTGCGGGCACACGCGGACGCGGCGTCGGTGGTGATCGAGATCGAGGACAGCGGCCCGGGCATCGCGCCCGACATCCAGGACCGGATCTTCGAGCCGTTCTTCACCACGAAGGCGCTCGGCGAGGGCACCGGCCTGGGCCTGGACATCTCCTACCGGATCATCGTCCAGCGACACGACGGCACGGTGACGGTCGACTCCGAACCCGGGCGCACCACGTTTCGGATCACGCTGCCCAGATAGCACGGGCCGGCCGCGCGCCGTCCCGGGTGGTGCCGGCCGTCGGTCTCGCCGACGAGGGCACCGACGGCCTCACAGACCCAGGACGGCGCGCAGCGCGACGTCAACCCGCTCCATCTCGTCCGGCGCGACATCGCCGAGATAGGTGCCCTGTTCGAACCGGCGATGCCGGGACGTGTACAGGTCGGGAGCGAGCACGACGCCGTTGACCGGCGTGGTGATCCGGACCGTGACCAGCGACTCCTGCCGGTCGCCGATGGTGTCCACCAGCGCGCACAGGGCGGCGCCCGGGTGCAGGGCGGCGACGTGGTCGTTCTGCACGATCATGAAGGTGCGTTCGCGGCCGACGGTGGGGATGGTCCACACCTGGCCGCGCCTCAGCGCCCGCACGGCTCCGCCCCTGTCCGGCCCGAGACGGCGATGGCCGGCAGGCCGCGACGCGCTGCCGGCGTCGGACGGTCGGGGTCGGGGACGAAGCGGTTGCCGGTAGCCATGGCACCAGTCGTACCAGACGCGACGCCACCGGAAATGCCAACGGGGTGCGCGTTCGCCGCCGGCGGAGCGATTCGCCCGATTCACCGGGGGCGCGGCGCACTTGCGCGGGCATCGACCGGCACGGGCCGGGCGGGGTCCGAACGCAACGCTCGCGGACCTCGCACGAACGCTCGGCGGTCCCGTCGCGCAACGCCCGCGCCTTCCGCGCGGGATCCCTCGCGCGAGCGAGGCGGCGGTGGACGATCACCCGCGAGACTGTCGGTACACACCACCCTGGAGTAGGCCGCATGTCCGACCACCTCGCCGAGCCCGGCGCCGACCGGCACGTCCGCGGCCGGGCCAGACACACGCTGGACATCCTGCGGCGGACCGATCCGCGGCTCGTCGACATCCTGATCGCGCTGATGGTGCAGTTCATGGTGTCGCTGCCGTTCCTGGTCGCCTGGCGCTCGCCGTATCGGATCGGGTTCTTCCTGCTGTCCGGAACGGCGATCCCGTTGATCTGGCGGCGCCGGAGGCCGTTCCTGGTGGCGTGCGTGGTCGCGATGTTCGCGGTCCCGGCCTCGTTGCACCATCGACCGGGACAGGCGTTCCAGTTCGGCATGACGATCGCGATCTACACGGTCTTCGCGCTCGGCCGGCGCTGGGAGCGGATCACGGTCGCGGCGATGATCCTGCCGATCACGCTGACCGTCGAGTACGCCAAGCATCAGCCCTCGCAACAGGCCACCTTCGACGTCCTGGCGCTGACCGCGGCCGCCGCCTTCGGCCTGGCCACCCGGCACCGCACCGCGTACATCGCCGGGATCGAGGAGCGCACCCGGCGGTTGGAGCACGAACGCGACCTGGAGATCCGTCGCGCGGACGCCGAGGTGGCCCGCGCCGCCGCGCGCGAACGGGCCAGGATAGCCCGGGACATGCACGACATCCTGGCGCACGCGGTGAGCCTGATGACCGTGCAGGCCGAGGCCGGCCCGGTGGTGGTGCGCAGCGATCCGGCGCGCGCGGAGGCCGCGTTCGACGCGATCGCCGACGCCGGGCGCGACGCGATGGTGCAACTCCGCAGAATCCTGGGCACGCTCAAGGAGGACGCCGAGGCCGGCGCCCGGGCCCCGCAGCCCACCGTCGCCAACATCGCCGACCTGGTCGCCGAGGTCGGCCGGACCGACCTGCGGGTGGTGTACGAGAGCATCGGCGAGCGCCGGCCGCTGCGTTCGGACGCGGAGATCGCCGCGTACCGTGTCGTCCAGGAGGCACTGACCAACACGGTCAGACACGCGCAGGCCACCACGGTGACGGTGCGGCTCGAATGGGGCGAGGACACGATGAGGATCACCATCACCGACGACGGCCGGGGCGGGCGACCGCGCCCGGGCGGCGGGCACGGGCTGGTCGGCATCCGCGAACGGGCGAGCGCGTGCGGCGGCAGTGTGACGGTCGGGCCGCGGGTGACCGGGCCGGGCTTCGAGGTCGCGCTGCGGATCCCGCTCGACGCGGTGCGGGCCCCGTGACGTCGATCCGCGTGGTGGTGGCCGACGATCAGGGCTTGGTCCGCAGCGGCTTCGCGATGATCCTGGACGCGCAGCCGGACATCCGCGTGGTGGCCGAGGCGGGCGACGGCGTGGAGGCGATCGAGGCGGTTCGCGCGCACCGCCCGGACGTACTGCTCCTGGACATCCGGATGCCCAGGATGGACGGCATCGAGGCGGCCCGCGCGGTCTCCGCCGAGGCGCCCGCGTGTCGGATCGTCATGCTGACCACGTTCGACGTGGACGAGTACGTCTACGACGCGCTGTACGCGGGCGCGGCCGGCTTCCTGCTCAAGGACGTGCGGCGGGACGATCTCGTCCACGCGGTGCGGATGGTGGCGAGCGGAGAGGCGCTGCTCGCGCCTTCGGTGACCCGGCGGCTGATCGCCGACTACACCCGTCGGCTGCCGCGTACGGAGGCCCCGGCCGAGCCGTCGGAGCGGCTCGCGGTGTTGACCACGCGCGAGCGGGAGACGATGCGCTGCCTGGCCCTGGGCATGTCCAACGCGGAGATCGCCGAGGCGCTGGTGGTCAGCGAACACACGGTGAAGACGCACGTCAGCAGCATCCTGGGCAAGCTCGGGCTGCGGGATCGGGTGCACGCGGTGATCTGCGCGTACGAGACCGGGCTGGCCGTTCCGGGCACGGCCTGAAGGCTCCTCCCTTCGGAGCGGGCGGCGCGTCCACGGAGTCCGCCCGACCGTTTCGGGCCCGGCCCGCGTGCTCGCGCGAGCGGTGCGCGGGCCGGTTACTCGCTCGCTCGGGTGAGGCGCGAAGGGTTTCTCCGTCCTACAGGGGGAGTACGCGGGGCGGCGGAAACGGTTCGTTCAGTGGATGCGCCGGACCGCCCCCACAGCGAATCCTGGTGGGGCCCGAGGGACTGTCCCGTCGGGCGCTTCGAACGGGGGAGCGCGCCATGAGCGATGTCCTACAGCAGTCGAGCACCGAGCTCTACCTGCGGTTGAGCGACTGCACGATGCGTGTGGGCAAGGGGTCGCGCGGGCGACCGGCGCTCGAGGTGTACACGGGGTACCGGCTGATCGACGTGGCCGTGGCCGGGACCGCGCTGGGTCGCACGCTGCTGCGCGGCGCGCTGCGCTCCGGACGCGGCGAGCCGCCGTGGGCGCTCGCGTGGGGTGTGCTGCCGAACGACGGCGTACCCCCGCGAGTCGAGTTCCGCCGCGGCCGGTTCATCCTCCCGGCCCCGGCAACGATCTTCGCCGAACGCTTCTGGGTGGCCACCGTCCCCGGCACCTACCGCTCCCTGACGGTCAATACCGACGACACCACCCCCACCGAGGGCGGCCGCCTCACCCGCATGCGCACCCCACGCCTGTGACCGCCCCCCACGCACACCCCGTGCCGCATAACCCATGAAGCACCCCCAACGATCGGCCACACCCCCAAGCCCGACCCCGAACCGCCGACACGTCGGGCGCGAGGGGCCGAGGCTCGGGTGCCGGGCGGGGGTTGGGGAGGGGGCTCGGCACCCGGGCGTCGGTGGGGGTGGTGGTGTGCTTTGGTCGCGGACCTTTGGGGTGCGGTTGTGCGGGATCAGCTTCCGTGGGCGACCGGGCAGCCGCCGGTGAGCCGGGCGAGGAAGCTGTTGGGGTCGTAGTAGTGCTCGACCTCGACGAGTTTGAGGTCGTCGCTGACCTTGGCCACGCTCATGCCGAACATCTCGATGGTCTCGCCGTTGGGCCGGAAGCCCTTGTACTCGCCGGTGTAGCTGCCCCAGTGCCGCCATTTGAAGGCGACCACGGGCGGCGGGGACAGGACTTCGAGGACCTCCCAGTAGAAGCCCTCGGGGAACGCGGTGTGGAAGATGTGGTGCGAGGACTCGAAGCTCTCCCCGCCCGGCGAATAGAAGATGCTGTCGCCGATCAGGATGTTGTAGCTGCCCCGGTCCACGATGTCCTGCGCACTCGCCCACGGGCCGCCGTTGACGTTCGTGCGGAATCGCTCGGTGACCATGGAGACCCAGGTCTTGGGGTCCTTCTTGTGCGAGACCTCCATTTCGAAGACCTGCACGATGCTCTCGACGATCGCCTCCAGCGAGTCGGGGGCGTGCCGTGTGCTGCGCTGGCCCGGCATCACGGTGTGCGAGAGGTGGTAGTCGGGGGCCTCTTCGCGCCAGTCGCCGGGTGCCGCGGCGGCAACGACGGCGTCCCGTCCCTGAAGCCAGAGCGGAGTCGCGGGGGAAGTCGACACGTGTATTTCCATCCTTCGTTGCCGGCGGCAGCGCTCGGTGGCGCGCGCCGTCCGGAGGGGAACGGGGGCGATCCTGACTGACTGTCAGACCGGGCGCAACCCTCCGTCGCGGCGACCGCCGCGCGCCCGCCGGCCGGATTCGATCGGTGTCGGCGTACGGAATCCGGCCAATCGGAGGGCAGGACCGACTCCCGGGCATACGGGGACTGTTCACGTGTCGACCGACGCTGCGGCGCAGGTGGGCGCGAGGAGGAAGGGCGGCCGGTCGGCGGTCCGGGGTCCCCGGCCGCTCGGCCGGCCGTACGATTCCGGCAGGCCCGAGTGTGCGCAATATTTTGCTTACGGAGCGTCAGTTCGCGGGTACGGCAAGATCGTTCACGTCTCCAGCGGCAACAGCTCGGTGGCGAATTCGTTCAGGAAGGCGATCCACGAGCGCGGTGGGACGGCCGGCCGCACCACGAACTTGCTCACCCCGACCTCGGCGTACCGCCCGATCAGCTCGCGCGCGGCGGCCCAACCGGTGGGTACCAGCTCGGCGAGGTCCACGTCCGGTCGTTGCCGGCGCAGCGCCCCGAACTCGCGGCCCGGCGCGCCGTCGAACGCGACCACCAGGCTCATCCCGTAGTGGTCGTCGTCGACGGTACGCCCGGCTTCGGCCGCGGCGGCCTCGATCGCGCGCCGGGCCGCGCCGGCCTCGTCGGGGGTGAGCGCGGCGCCCAGCCAGCCGTCGGCGAGCCGACCCACCCGGCGCAGCGACTTCGGGCCGTTGCCGCCGAGCCACAGGTCCAGTGGCCGGGTGGGTCGCGGGCGCACGGTGGCGTGTTCGTACCGGTGGTACTTGCCCTCGAAGCAGACGTCGTCGTTGTCGAGCAGGAGGCGGACCACGGTGAGCGCCTCGTCCATCACCTCGCCGCGCGGGCCCGGGATCGGGAACAGCGGCCGTTCGCGCGCGGTGGCGTGTTGCACGCCGAACACCGGCAGGATGCGGCCCGGCGCGAGCGCGGCCAGGGTGGCGAGTTCCTTGGCCACGGCGACCGGGTTGCGGCCGGGCAGCACGGTGACGCCGCTGCCGAGCTTGAGCCGCTCGGTACGACCGGCCGCGTAGCCGATGCCGACGAGGGGGTCGGGCAGGTCGCCGCCGATCAGGTCGGGCAACCAGAGCGAGTCGACGCCGATGTCTTCCATGTACCGGGCGAGTTCGCCGAACGTCGCGGGGTCGGCGGGGTCGCGCGGGCTCATGCCCACGCCGATGCGAAGTTTCATGGGGTAAGTCTGTTGGGCGACTTCGTCGCCGGCTTCGCTTTTGTTGGGCGACTTCGTCGCCGGCTCGCGAGGCGCCGCTTTTTCTTTCCCCCGCAAGCTCCTCCAAGAAAAAGCGGCGCCTCGCTCGGGGCTTCGTGTCCCTCCGCTTCG